>NZ_JANKAS010000002.1:300000-403480 GCF_024622505.1 Irregularibacter muris | reverse complement strand
ATGGAGCTGACTGATACTAATCGGTCGAGGGCTTGACCTAAAAGAATTTTCCTTGTGTAGATTTCAAAGAGCATAAACTCTAAGAAAGATTCCGTGACAATAGCGGAGGGGTCACACCTGTTCCCATACCGAACACAGAAGTTAAGCCCTCCAGCGCTGATGGTACTTGGACGGTGACGTCCTGGGAGAGTAGGTCGTTGCGGGATTTTTTTTTATTTTTTGAAAAGACATAAGGGAACTGCCCCCTTGTGTCTTTTGTTTATTTTTAAAGAAAAATAGAACAAGAACTAACCCGGACAATCTGTTTTCCTTTGTATTTTTTATTCTAAAATATGATATAGTAATAAATATAGAGTAAAATCATATAATTAAAAGGAGAAAATTTATGATTATAGGAAATATAGAAGGAATCCGAAAGGTTGAGCTAGATAGGTTAGAATCTTTATTGGATTATAGAATGGAAAAAGATAATATTATTGATGAGTACGTGGTTTCTATTTTGGCTGATATAACCGAGAAAACCAATAGAGAAGTAAGTATTATGATAGATCGTAGGGGAAAAATTTTTAGTATAGGAATAGGTGATTCAGAATCAGCAGATCTTCCTCCTATAGACAGTCTTGCCAAGAGAAAGATACTAAGTGGCTTTAGAAACGTACATACTCATCCATCAGGGAATAGTACCTTATCCGAGCTAGATTTAACTGCTGGATTAAATCTAAAACTGGATCTTATGATGTCTATTGGGGTAAAAGATGGTAGACCTACTATGGCAAATATTGCATATCTAAAGGTTTCTGAAGATGAACAATTCCGTATGGAAGAAAAGGGACCTTATACTTTAGAAGAAATTGTAGATATAAATTTCTCCTCTTTTGTAGGAGAAATAGAAAAGCAAATGAACGTTTTGCAATATTTAATAGAGCAAAATGTAGAAAAAGAAAAAGCCATACTTGTTGGAGTAGAACTTAACCAATCTCAGTCTCTATTGGATATAGAGTCTTCTTTAGATGAATTAGAACAATTGGCTATAACTGCAGGAGCAGAAGTAATAGGAAAAATAGAGCAGAAAAGAGATAAAATTGATAAGGCCTTTTATATAGGGAAAGGAAAATTAAAAGAGTTGGCCTATTTAAGACAGAAAGAAAATGCCAACCTTATTATTTTTGATGATGAATTATCGGGTAGTCAGATAAGAAATTTAGAAGAGGTATTGGGAGTCAAAGTTCTTGATAGGGCTGCCCTAATATTAGATATTTTTGCCTCTAGGGCAAAAAGTAAAGAGGGGAAGTTACAAGTAGAATTGGCACAGCTGAAGTATAGACTTCCCAGGCTTGTTGGTCTAGGAACAGTTTTATCTCGAACAGGGGGAGGAATCGGTACTAGAGGACCTGGAGAGAAAAAGTTAGAGACTGATAGGAGACATATTCATAGACAAATAAATGATTTAGAGAAGCAACTAAAAGAAATAGAAAAGCATCGAGAATTGCAAAAAAACAGAAGGGAAAAAGGAAACATTCCTATTGTATCCCTGGTAGGATATACAAATGCTGGGAAAAGTACGATATTTAATAGCCTAACTGAGAGTGATGTAATGGCTGAAAATAAATTATTTGCTACTTTAGACCCTACTACTAGACAATTGGTATTACCCAACCAACAGAAGGTTTTGTTGGTAGATACCGTAGGCTTTATCAATAAGCTTCCCCATGACCTGATAAATGCATTTAAATCTACTCTAGAAGAGGCCAAATATGCAGATTTACTTCTTCACATAGTGGATGCTTCCAACCCGGAAATGGGCAAACAAATTATGGTTGTAAAAAATATTTTAAAAGAATTGGGTGCAGGAGAAAAGAATCAGATCGTAGTATTTAATAAAATAGATAAACAAAATGAACAATTGCAATTTACCTATCCTACCATCAAGGAGGAAAAAGTAAAGATATCTGCTCTTTCAAAGGAAGGGATTGAACACTTATTAAATAAAATAAAAGACAATATTGGGGATAATAGGAGAATTGTAACATTAAAAATCCCCTATGATAAAGGAAATATTCTTTCTGCACTACATGAGAGAGGTAAGGTATTACATGAAGAATTCACAAACGAAGGCACTCAGATAGAGATAGAGATGGATAAATCCTTAATAGAAAAATATAAGAATTATAGCATTTCATAGAGATAAAATTATATAACTATAAGAACATTCGCAATCTTCTAAGGATATTGAAAATAGGTATTGTTTCATGTATGATAAAGATAACCATAAAGGAGGAGGCTTGTCATATGCTCATTAGAAATTGCTCAGGAGGTATTGTTTTTTACAATGAAAAAGTTTTTATCATTAAAAATGATAAGGAAGAATGGGTATTACCTAAAGGTGTTATAAGAAGTAATGAGCTTTCCTTTGAAGTTGCTCTTAAACGCGTTTTTAAAGAAGGAGGTATAAAGGCAGAAATTGTTTCAACAGCTGGTGAAACTAGTTATGAATTTTATTCCTACTCGAGAAAAAAACCTGTTTGCAATCAAATAACATGGTACATTATGGAATCAGATAATGAAAATTTTGAAATCAACAAGGAGGAAGGCTTTACAGGAGGAGGATACTTTCCTATCCATGAAGCCATAGACAAAATTACATATAGTCAGGACAAGGCACTAGTAAGATTGTCCTATGAAAAATATAGAGATTTAAGAAAGGTAGTTTATGCCTAGAGAGCAAATGCTCTCTTTTTTTACTAGCCTATAATGATAATCACGGTCATAATTATAGAAAGGAGGGCAAAGGATTTTACATATGAATAGCTATATTACCATCAATGAAAAAGCAGAAGTTGAAGAGATTATAGAGAAGTCTAAATTTATATCTTATGTATTTCCTATTCAATCGGAAGAAGAGGCTACAAATATCATACATAAAATAAACAAACTTCATTGGAAAGCCACTCATAATGTATATGCTTTTATCCTAGGAGAGAATAAAGAAATACAAAGAAGTAGTGATGATGGAGAACCTAGTGGTACTGCTGGTGTTCCTGTATTGGAAATTATCAAAAAGGAGGACCTTACCAATATCCTTATTATTGTTACTAGATATTTTGGGGGCATTAAATTAGGTGCAGGGGGCTTAATCAGAGCCTATGCTCATATGGGGAAAATAGGAATAGAGCAGTGTGCAAAAGTGAAAAATATATTATGTGAGCAGATTAAGGTCACTGTTGATTATCAACATTGGGGCAGAATAGAAAATGAATGTAATTCCCAGGGTTTTGATATTCAAGAGGTAGAATTTTTAGATAAAGTTTATTTATCATTTTATTTGCAGGAGGAGCAAATAAAATCTTTTATAAGTAGGATAGAAGATATTACTAGAGGTGAAGTGGTTATGGAATTTCTAGGTAAACAATTTGTAAAACTACCTATTTGAAAGTAAAACAAAGGATTAATCTTTTGTTTTACATATTAATTGATATACACCCATAATGAGCAAAAACACACCAAAATATTTTTTTAAATATGCAGAAGATATGGAAACGGCTAATTTAGATCCTAATATAGACCCTATAAGACCAAAGACAATAATATAGATTGCCACCTTAAATTCTACATTTTTATTTTTAATATGGATATATAGAGCAACAATACTTAAAGGAATAAAAGATAATAGATTGACACTTTGAGCAATTTGCTGCTGGGTATGCATTAAAAATACCAAAATAGGAATGAGAATAGTTCCACCGCCGATACCCAATCCTCCTATAAATCCAGAAATAATACCAATTAAAATATATAACAATTACATCACCATCCTTAAAGCGGCTAAGATCATAAAAACACCAAAGATTTTTCGAAGCAATTTATTGGGAATTTTAGATAATGTTTTTGCACCAATGTATGAACCAAAAATTGCTCCAAAGGATACTTTTAGAGTTAAAGGGTAATCTATTAATTGATTATTAAAATATATAAAAGAACTTATAATACTAAGGGGTAATATAATAAGTAAAGCAGTGGCATGGGATTTCTGCTGTTCAATCCCAAAAAGAAAAACAAGGGCAGGTACAATAATGGTTCCTCCCCCAGAACCAAAAAGACCGTTGATAAATCCAGTAAATAATCCAACAACTATAGCCTTTAATACAAAATAAAATCTGTCCATTTTATCACCAACCTGATATATTTCTTTGATTATGCTTTGTTTCAATGAACTTTATTATTCATTACCTTGACAAAATTAGATTTTTGGAATATATTAAACCTATATAAACAAGTAGGAATACATGGAAATGGAGGGTAAAAATGAAAGTTGTAAATAAAATCTATGAACTTATTGGTGAAACACCTATAGTGAAACTTAATAACATGGTAGGAAAAGATAGTGCTGAAGTATATATGAAATTAGAGGGGTTCAATCCAGGCAGTAGTGTAAAGGACAGAATTGCCTTAAACATGATTGAGGTCGCTGAAAAAGAAGGAAAATTAAAGCCAGAAGGCACCATTGTTGAACCAACTAGTGGGAATACAGGTATAGGTTTAGCAATGGTAGGCGCATCCAAGGGATATAAAGTCGTTATGGTTATGCCGGACACCATGAGTTTGGAACGAAGAAATTTATTGCAAGCCTATGGAGCAAAACTAATTCTAACTCCTGGAGAAAAGGGAATGAAGGGCGCTATTGCAAAAGCCACCCAACTGGTAGAGGAAAATTCTGACTATTTTATGCCTCAACAATTTAATAATCCCCACAACCCTGAAATTCATGAGAAAACAACAGCAAGGGAAATATTAAGTCAAATGGATAATCATCTAGATGCTTTTGTTGCCGGTGTAGGTACAGGTGGTACTCTTACAGGGGTAGGAAAGGTGCTTAAAAAAACCCTAAAGGATATAAGAATTTCAGCAGTAGAGCCACAAAGCTCAGCGGTCTTATCAGGTGAATTACCTAGTCCTCATAAGATCCAAGGAATTGGTGCAGGATTTGTTCCAGAAGTTTTAGACACAAATATTTATGATGATATTATAAAAGTTAAAGATGAAAATGCTATGGAAACCGCTAGATTATTGGCAAAACAGGAAGGGATATTAGTAGGTATTTCTTCAGGTGCAGCCGTCTATGCAGCTATCCAAGTGGCGAAAGAATTAGGCAAAGGGAAAAGAGTAGTAGTGATAGCACCAGATACTGGAGAAAGATATTTAAGTACATCTTTATTTAGAGAGGAATAAAAAGAATACCCCTATACAGAGAATATCTGTATAGGGGTATTTGCATTGCTAGAAATAATTCTTTATATAAAGTATAATAAAAGGATAAAGATAAAAAGAGGTGGGAATTATGAATAGAGAAATATTATCTAAGGCCGAAAAAATAGTTGATTGGCTAAGGGAACAGGTAAGACAATCCAACACACAAGGTTTGGTGGTAGGAATAAGTGGTGGAATTGACTCTGCCTTAGTGGCATTTTTGGCTAAGAAGGCCTTTCCCAATCATTCCTTAGGAGTAATTTTACCCTGCAAAAGCAGTCCATTGGATAGAGAAGATGCGCTGAAGGTAGTAAAATCTTGTAATATGGACCATGTGGAGGTGAATCTGACAGAGGTACACAACAACATTATGCATCAAGTCATCTCAGAATTAAAGACAAAGGGCTTATACCCTGAAAATGGAAATCTGAGATTATCTGATGCTAATCTCAGAGCTAGGTTGCGTATGAGTACTATTTATTCTATTGCAAATGCTAATAATTATCTTGTGGTGGGCACGGATAATGCTGCTGAAACCTATATAGGTTACTTTACAAAGTACGGAGATGGCGGTGTAGATATATCCCCTATAGCTAACCTATCTAAAAGGGAAGTAGGCCAGTGGGCTTTAGAATTGGGTGTACCCAAGGCAATTGTGGAAAAGGCTCCATCCGCTGGACTGTGGGAAGGACAAACAGATGAAGAAGAAATAGGTACTACCTATAATAAGGTAGATGATTTTCTCGAAGGGAAAGCTATACCGAAAAGAGACCAAGAAATTATTATGAGATTGCATAATGCAACAGAGCATAAAAGAAAGGTTCCACCTGTCCCTCCCAAGTTTGATTAATTTATAACATTACTTTATGTACTAGCCAAAGATTGCAGAAAAAAGATGATTGTGCTAAAATATTTATGTTTGTATCATCAATAGTAGAAATAATGAGGGGGAAATGAGTAATGGCAGGACATTCAAAGTGGGCGAATATTAAACATAAAAAAGGAAAACAGGATGCTGTAAGAGGGAAAATTTTCACGAAGTTTGGGAAAGCCCTTGCAGTAGCCGCTAAAGAAGGCGGTAGTGATCCTGAACATAATGCAAAACTAAGAGACATTATTGCAAAAGCAAAAGTGCAAAATATGCCCAATGATAATATAGAAAGAGCTATCAAAAGAGGTGCAGGAGAACTCGATGGAAGTCACTATGAAGAAATTGTATATGAGGGTTATGGTCCTGGTGGCGTAGCTGTAATTGTAGAGGCTTTAACGGATAATAAAAATAGAACCGCAGGAGACATTCGACATATTTTTGATAAAAATGGTGGCAACTTAGGAACAAGTGGCTGTGTATCCTTCTTATTTGATAGAAAAGGACAATTAATGATTGAAAGAAGTCATGATATAGATGAAGATGAATTAATGATGCTAGCGCTAGATGCAGGGGCAGAGGATTTTGTTGTTGAGGAAGAAGGTTATGAAATCGTCACAGATCCTAATGAATTTGGGACAGTGCGTGAAGCCCTAGAAAAAGAAGATTTGTCCTTTATATCCGCTGAAGTGGCAATGATCCCAACTACTGAAACATCCCTTACCCCAGAAGATATTAAAAAAATGCAAAAGATGTTGGATATGTTTGACGATCACGACGATATTCAAGAAGTGTATCATAACTGGAGTATGCCAGAGGATATGGAATAAAAAAATATTTAAAATGACACTAAATTTACCGAAGGATGAGTAAAATTTAGTGTCATTTTTTAATATCATAAGAGAGTTTATCCTGCACCTGTGGGCCCATATTCTCCTTGGTTTTTTGGCAAGAGTATAAACTTTTTAAAGTTTGGATAAAATATCCTTAAATAGATTAAAATGGAGGGATATAAATGTTTACAAAAGGATTATCCGACCTTAAAAAGTTATTATATAATAAGAACATGATCATAGCATTTGCAGTTTTAGCTATTTTGGGATTCACCTTTGGCTATTTTCTTACTGAAATGCTAGGGGAAAAACATGAATATGATCAGATGAAACTTCAGGAAAATCCTCATGAAAATTCTGTTTTAGAAGGTGAAGACCCCTCTAATGCAGTTTTAAAGGATTTACCATCCAAGGAAACGGTAATAAAAGAGAATACTATATTAACCTTTAAAAGAGAATACATCAAAAGTAATGAAATAGACGATGAAACCAAAACACCGGAAGAGAGCATGATAGGATTAAATAAGAATGAATTTGAACAACTTTATAAGCAATGGGAGATAACCAAATTTGATGAAGAAGAAGTTATATTGCATACAAAGATTGATAGCTACTCCCCCAGGTTTTACAAAATAGGTATGGCCGAAAAAAATCAACAGCAATACATCGCTGTATTTAATTTTGATAAGGAAGGAAAAGAAGTATTGGACCATATTACCTCTACACCCATTTCCATATTGAATGAAAATGAGAAAAAAAAGTTTGAAGAGGGAGTTGTTTTTGGCGATATAGAAGAAGTACATCGTATGTTGGAAAATTATGATGGGTAGTTCATTTTATGTGAACTACCTTTTGTTTTAAAAAGGCAAAGTTTTTCTGTAAGATTATCCCCTCTGTTTGTATTTTGATTTAAATTTATATATAATGAATTTGGAAACAAGGGATGCCCTCAAAACCATAGTTTTGTAACAGGGAGCCTTTTGAAGAGAAGTTCTAACTGGGGGGAAAATATTGTTTGAGTTTATCAAAGGAAATTTAGAAGAAGTATTAGCAGATGGTATTGTAGTGGAGATTCAGGGTATTGCTTATAGAATATACACTTCTCAACTACTATTAAATGAATTGCCTCCAATAGGAAGTACTATAAAAATCTATCTTCACATGAATGTTAGAGAAGATGACATTTCTCTATATGGATTTTTATCAAAAGATGAGCGGAATATGTATAGAAGTTTAAATTCAGTTTCAGGAGTTGGGCCAAAGGCAGCAATGGGAATATTGTCCATATATAATGCCAATGAAATCATCTGGGCTATCGTTGGTGAGGACACAAAAACTCTTACCAAGGCACCAGGTATAGGGAAGAAAACAGCCCAAAGAATAATTTTAGAATTAAAGGATAAATTGAAGGTGGAAGATATTAAAGTAACTGAAAATACAAATACTTCCTCTGAAAATCCTGAAGTAAAAGAAGAAGCTATAGAAGCTTTGTCAGCGCTAGGCTATCAATCTTCCCAGATCTTTAGAATCATCAATGATGTATATAGAGAAGGGATGAGTATTGAAGTTCTCATAAAAGAAACGTTAAAATGCTTTGCATCTAGAACGTAATGATAGAAAAGGGGAATTTTAAGTGGAACAAAGGATTATCAGTACAGATATTATAGTAGAAGAATTAGAGATAGAAGAAAATTTAAGACCCTTATCTTTGCAAGAGTATATTGGTCAAACCAAGACCAAGGAAAAACTATCGATTTTTATCCAAGCGGCTAAGGAAAGGAAGGAGTCCTTAGACCATGTATTATTATATGGTCCGCCGGGACTTGGGAAAACCACTTTAGCCAATATTATAGCCTATGAACTGGGTGTAAATATTCGGATTACATCAGGACCAGCCATAGAAAAACCTGGAGATTTGGCAGCTATTTTAACTAACCTAGGTGAGGGCGATGTATTGTTTATTGATGAAATCCATCGATTAAATAGAAATGTGGAAGAAATCCTTTATCCTGCTATGGAGGATAATGCATTAGATATTATTATAGGAAAAGGACCAAGTGCCCGCTCGATTAGATTGGACTTGCCCCCTTTTACCTTAATTGGGGCTACTACTAGGGCGGGGTTATTAACAGCGCCTTTAAGGGATCGTTTTGGTGTCATTAGCCGTTTGGAATTGTACTTCCCTGACCAGTTAAAAGAGATTCTCATAAGATCTGCACGAATTTTAAAAGTCAATATTGATGAGGATGGGGCAGTAGAATTGGCGAAAAGATCAAGAGGAACGCCCCGAATTGCCAATAGGCTTTTAAAGAGAGTTAGAGACTATGCCCAAGTCAAGGGAACAGGAGATATTAATCTTCATATGGCAAAAGAAGCATTAGAATTATTAGAGGTAGATGCCATAGGATTAGATGAAATAGATAGAAAAATGCTCATTACCATTATAGATAAATTTAGCGGTGGGCCAGTAGGGTTAGATACCCTCGCTGCATCTATTGGAGAAGAAGCCACAACGATTGAAGATGTATATGAGCCTTATCTATTGCAAAAAGGATTTATTAAAAGAACCCCAAGAGGTAGAATCGTAACGCAAAGGTGCTATCAGCACTTCAATAGAGAAATGCCCTCATAAAGCTCATAAAGAGGGTAGTTTATCCTGCAAATGAAGAACATAAGTAAAATAATCACGGGAATAGGGATTATGATTTTGCATTAACCACTTTGCTATTACTAAAGGGTTATTAAAGATCATTTTACCCATTCTTTAAAATGGGCTGCAAGGATAAAAAATATGCTAAAATTAGATGACTATAAAGAGGAGTAATTTATTCATGAATACAGAAGATTTTTATTTTGAATTACCAGAAGAATTAATAGCCCAAACACCTATAGAAAAAAGAGACACATCAAGATTGTTAGTATTGGACAAAGAAACAGGAAATATAGAACATAAAGTATTTAAAAATATTGTAGATTACTTTCAAGAAGGAGATACGTTAATTTTAAATAATACTAGGGTGATACCTGCTAGATTACTAGGCAGTAAGGCGGACACCCAGGGCAATGTAGAAATTTTATTGCTTAAAAGAATAGATAAAGATGTATGGGAAATCCTAGTAAAACCTGGGAAAAGGGCGAAAGTTGGTACAGAGATTATATTTGGTGAAGGGATATTGACTGGGAAAATCATAGATATTTTAGAAGATGGAAACCGTCTAATCAAGTTTATTTATGATGGTATTTTTGAGGAGATATTGGATCAATTAGGCACAATGCCCCTTCCACCCTATATAAAAGAACAATTGGAGGATAAAGAAAGATATCAAACCATATACTCTAAAATAGAAGGTTCAGCAGCAGCCCCAACAGCAGGATTGCATTTTACACAGGAAGTCTTTCAGAAGCTATTGGACAAAGGTGTAAATATAGATTTTATCACACTCCATGTTGGACTAGGAACCTTTAGACCGGTAAAAGTAGATAAGATTGAGGAACATAAAATGCATGCAGAATACTATGAGATTTCGCAACAAACAGTGGATTTAATCCATGAAACCAAAAAAAATAATAAAAGAATTTTTGCGGTAGGCACTACAACGGTCAGAACTCTGGAAACAGCAGCGCTTGATATCAATCAGATTAGGGCTTCCTCAGGTTGGACGGATATCTTTATTTATCCAGGGTACACATTTAAAATAGTAGATGCTATGATTACAAATTTTCATTTACCGGAATCGACATTGATTATGCTAGTTTCTGCTTTTGCTGGCAGAGAAAAAACCTTGAAGGCATATAAAGAAGCAATAAAGAATAAATATCGCTTCTTTAGTTTTGGAGATGGTATGTTGATAAAATAGGAGGAAAAATAATGGCAGTAAGATATGAACTAATAAAAGAATGTAAACAAAGTGGAGCTAGACTTGGGAAACTACATACTCCTCATGGAGTAATTGAAACTCCTATTTTTATGCCCGTAGGTACACAGGCTACTGTGAAAAGTATGACTCCAGAGGAACTAAAGGAAATTAAGGCCCAAATTATTTTAAGTAACACCTATCATCTATATTTACGTCCAGGTCATGAATTAATCAAAGAAGCCGGGGGACTGCATAAGTTCATGAATTGGGATAGACCCATTCTCACTGATAGTGGTGGGTTCCAAGTTTTTAGTTTAAATGAATTAAGGGAAATTTCGGAAGAAGGAGTTACTTTTCGTTCTCATTTAGATGGTTCCAAGCATTTTCTTAGTCCAGAAAAAGCAGTGGAAATTCAGAATGCTCTAGGTTCTGATATCATGATGGCCTTTGATGAATGTCCCCCTTATCCCTGCAGCTATGAGTATGCAAAAAACTCATTAGAAAGAACCATACGCTGGGCTAAGAGATGTAAGGAGGCCCATCAACGACCGAAGGATCAGGCTTTGTTTGGTATTATACAGGGAGGTGCTTTTAAAGATTTACGTCAGAAAAGTGTATCGGAAATGATAGAACTTGATCTGCCTGGTTATTCTATCGGTGGCTTAAGTGTAGGGGAACCCAAAGAAATTATGTATGAAGTATTAGAATATACTACGCCCCTGATGCCAAGGGATAAACCCCGCTATTTGATGGGGGTAGGTAGTCCAGACGCATTAATAGAGGGGGTTATTCGTGGTATAGACATGTTTGACTGTGTACTACAGACTAGAATAGCACGAAATGGTACAGCAATGACCAGTGGGGGGAAAGTCGTTATTAGAAATGCTACTTATGAAAGAGATTTTTCCCCACTGGATCCCAATTGTGATTGTTATACCTGTAAAAATTATACTAGGGCTTATCTAAGACATTTATTTAAAGCAAAGGAAATCTTAGGTCCTCGTTTAACCTCCTATCATAATTTGTATTTTTCCCTAAAGCTAATGGAGAACATTAGACAGGCTATTAAGGAGGATAGGCTGTTAGATTTTAAAAGAGAATTTTTCTCTGCCTATGGATATACAAAATAAATTTAACATATTTTAAAGATTAAAGAGGAATTTACACTTTAATGTTGAAATTAACAAAGAATGACCATTAAAATATTATATAGAACAAAAAAGGAGGAAAATAAAAATGCCGCAACAATATCAGCCATTAATAATGTTAGTACTTATGTTTGCAGTCTTGTATCTTCTTATTCTTAGACCACAACAAAAGAAGGATAAACAAATCAAAGAGATGAGGGCAAACTTAAAAACAGGAAACCAAGTAATCACTATCGGAGGTATATACGGGAAAATATTAAATTTACATGACGAAATCATCACTCTAGAAGTAGGTGGTGATAAGGTAAAAATAAAAATAGGACGATGGGCGGTCGCCGAAGTAATTGAAGAAGCATAATATAAAAAACTATTGTTTATAAATATGGATAAACAATAGTTTTTTATATTTATAACCTCCTCATTTGCTAAAGATGTAATAAAACCATTTTATTAGAATAAATATTCTATAAAAGGAGAATGCGGAGGTGAAGGTATTGAGAAAGAAGTTGACGACTTCAAAAGGTGTAAATACTGGGGGGAAGCTGAGTGTAGGATTAATATTAAAGGGGACGATAATCGCATTTGTATTTTCACTTATATGCTTTCTAGTTTTAGCACTGATATTGTCATTATCTAACATTACAGAAAATATTATTAAGCCCACTTCCTATATTGTAATGATCA
Organism: Irregularibacter muris; assembly: GCF_024622505.1. Taxonomy (NCBI): domain Bacteria; kingdom Bacillati; phylum Bacillota; class Clostridia; order Eubacteriales; family Eubacteriaceae; genus Irregularibacter; species Irregularibacter muris. The sequence goes on along the minus strand of NZ_JANKAS010000002.1, from coordinate 390,846 downwards.
TAAGTGTTGTATTAGCCGGAGGCTATGTGGCACGAAGGGCTCATAGGAACGGATGGATGTATGGAGCAATAACAGGATGCGTCTATATAATTATACTTACTTTATTGGGACTATTTAATGGCGGTCAATTTGCAGTAAATCAGATACTCATTTCCAGGTTTTTTATAGGAATTATAGCTGGTGCTGTTGGAGGTGCGTTAGGTATAAATTTGAAATAAAATAGAATGCATTTCTAATACAGCTTTTAACATGTTTCTATGTATGTTATAATGAAATCAAACTTATAATCATTAAGAAGAAAAGACATGAAGAGGAGTTAAATCATTCATGATAAAAATTCTATAAACACAGTTTTAAAAGGTGAATCTGAAAATTCTAAAACTTTATGAATGACTAAAAATTCAAGAGTGTGAAAATATATAGATTTATATCTATCATATTAAAAAGCAGTAATATTAGGATTTCCTAATATTTACTGCTATTTTTTGGTAGAATAACTATAATGCTAAAAACTCCATATTTCTATCATCAATAGATGAAATCATCTTAATAGATATAAGTTGTTGATCATCCAATCATATTGATTAAAGGAGGAGAAAATTAAATGGAATTAAAATATAGGAATTGCCAACCTCAAATTCATGAAAGCTGCTTTATCGCAGAGGGAGTAAAATTAATAGGCAATGTTATATTAAAGGAAAACTCGAATATTTGGTATAATGCGGTATTAAGAGGGGATATTGATCAAATTGTAATAGGAGAGAATAGTAATGTTCAAGATGGAACCATCATACATTGCGATATTGGACAGCCCACAATAATACAAAAAAATGTAACAATTGGGCATAATGCTATTATACATGGTTGTACAGTTGAGGAAAATTCCTTAATTGGTATGGGGGCTGTCATTATGAATGGCGTCCATATCGGTAGAAATTCTCTAATCGCTGCAGGGACGGTTATTCCTCCTGGAAGAATTATTCCCGAAAACTCTCTAGTTATGGGCAATCCAGGGCAAGTGATGAGACAAGTGACCAATACAGATTTAGAGGGAATGAAAAAAAACACCTTACTCTATGTAGAATTAGCTAAGGAACACAAAAAACAAAAGACAATATAAGGTCCTTGATTGACGGAGTTTTGCAAAAGATATATAATTATTTTACTTGAATTTTAAGGGGGTAAGTTAATGAATGCAAAATATACCATAATATTTATACTTATTTTAGCAATAATTGGTATGGGAGTTTTCGTTGAAATTAATGGATTATCATTGGGAAACTATGATGTTGTACCTATTAAAGAAGGAATTAATTATGGGCTGGATTTAAGAGGTGGAACTTATGTAGTCTTGGAGGCGAAAGATACTCCTAATGATCCAGTAAATGATGAAAAAATGGCTAGAGCTATAGCTACCATCCGCCAAAGAGTAGATGCTCTAGGTGTAGCTGAGGCTAGTGTTGCCAAACAAGGGACAAAGCGAATTAGAGTTTCTATTCCAGATATCCAAGATCAGGAAAAGGCCTTAGAGATTATTGGAAAAACAGCACGATTAGAATTTATTGGTCCTGATGAAAAGGTGATATTAACAGGTGGACAGGTAGTAGATTCAAAGGGAGTCTATCAAAGTAATGAAACAGGAGCAGAGCAACCTGTGGTAACTTTGAAATTTAATAGCGAGGGCACAAAAGCCTTTGCAGAAGCTACGGAAAAGTTTATTAACCAACCAATATCTATTGTTTTAGATGGACAAGTTATATCAGCTCCCCATGTACAAAATGCTATTGCAACGGGAGAAGCTGTTATCACAGGACAACAAAGCTTAGAGGAAGCAGGGAATTTGGCAACCTTAATTAGAGCAGGAGCTTTACCTGTAAACTTAGAACCCGTGGAAATACGTTCAGTAGGACCTACTCTTGGACAGGATACATTATCCAGGAGTATAAAAGCTGCCTCTATTGGTATTCTATTAGTATTTTTATTTATGATTATTTATTATAGACTACCAGGTGTTATTGCCAGTATAGCTTTAGTTGCATATATGATTTTATTTTTTGGTACCTTGGTTACCATAAACACCACTCTAACTTTACCGGGTATAGCTGGTCTTATTCTTTCTATTGGAATGGCGGTAGATGCCAATGTCATTATTTTTGAGAGAATTAAAGAAGAGTTAAAATTAGGCAAAACCATTCGTTCTTCCATTGACTCAGGATTTTCAAATGCTTTATCTAGTATATTGGATGGAAATATTACCACGATGATTGCTGGGATAGTGCTATTCTTCTTTGGCACAGGACCGATAAAGGGATTTGCAGTTACATTAATGATCGGTATAGTCATTAGTATGATTACAGCCTTGTTTATAACAAAATATTTAATGCGCCTAGTTGTAAAAATGAATCTATTTACCAGCACAAAATTATATGGAGCATAGGGGGGGAAATGGATGAAAATTGTTGAATACAGAAAAATATGGTTTGGAATATCTTCAGTAATTATCATACTGGGTTTGGTCTTCTTTTTGATGAACGGTCTAAACCTAGGAATTGACTTTGCTGGAGGAACAATTATTACTATAGATTTGCATCAGACCTTTGAAGTATCTGATATAGAAGAAATTTCAAAAACCTTTGATCCCGGTGCAGATATAACTTTTGCTGGAGAGGACAGACAGCAAGTCGTTATTCAAACCAAGGTCAATATATCCGATGAACAACGGCAGGAAATTTTAAAATCCTTTCAAAGTAAATACAATATCCAAGAAAAAGACATCCTTTCCGTAGATAAGGTAGATCCTGTAATTGGAAAAGAATTGACAAACCAAGTCCTTGTGGCTTTGGCTATTGCTGTTGTGGGAATGCTGATTTATATCACCCTGAGATTTGAACTTTCCTTTGCCCTAGCGGCAATTATAGCCTTAATTCATGACGCATTAATTGTTCTGGCCTTTTATTCATTGATGAGGATTCAAGTGAATACCCCTTTTATAGCGGCTATTTTGACAGTTTTAGGCTATTCAATAAATGATACTATAGTTATTTTTGACCGGATTCGGGAAAATAGAAGGGTAATTAAAAGAAATGACTATACTAAGTTAATTAATACAAGTATTTCGCAAACCCTATCACGTTCTATTAATACATCTTTAACAACTTTAATTACAATTACTGCACTATATATATTTGGAGTAGAAGCCATTAGAAGCTTTGCTCTACCAATAATTGTTGGATTTATGGCTGGAACATTTTCATCAATCTTTATTGCATCGCCAATTTGGTATGTCATAAAAACAAGGGGAGAAAAAAATCCTAAAATTGTTTAAAGAAGGATATTTGCACCAATCCAGCGAAAAACTTCAGTGAATATTTTAAATTGAAATACAATTTACTTATTGGAAAAATATCCTATAAGATAACCATTAAGGAATAAAACTAGGAGGGGTAACCTTGGATTTAAAAGAAAAAATTAGAGTCATACCAGATTTTCCTGAAAAGGGAGTAAGATTTAAAGATATTACTCCATTATTACAAGATAAAAATGCATTTAAATATACCATAGATAAGATGAAAGAATTAGCGGAAAGCTTGAATGCTGATGTAGTAGTAGGCCCAGAGGCTAGAGGATTTATTTTTGGGACTCCTCTGTCCTATGCAATGAACGTAGGCTTTGTGCCGGTGCGGAAGCCAGGTAAATTACCAGCAGAGGTTATTCGTCAGGAATATTCTCTTGAATACGGGAAAGATTCATTGGAAATGCATAAAGATGCCATAAAACCGGGCCAAAGAGTAGTCATCATAGATGATTTACTGGCTACAGGAGGAACACTTTTGTCTACAGCAAAATTGGTTGAAAAACTTGGTGGCGAGGTAGTAGGTATATTTTTCTTAATAGAACTTACCTATTTAAAAGGTAGAGATACTTTGAAAGGATATAATGTAGAGTCTCTCATCAAATTTTAAAAGCTGGTATAAACCGGCTTTCTTTTTAAATATTTTTACTACGATAGAGAGTAGCTGACAGAAAAAAGATTTTATTTGGATAGTAAGATCATATTGTTTTGATAATTGATATAAAAGTACTAGAGAGCAGGGTGCCTATGATAGAGAAATTGAAGGATAAAATAAGAGAATATTATAAAGATGCGGATTTGTCGCCGATCGTTAAAGCTTACCAGCTTGCCGTAGAGGCTCATGAGGGACAGAAAAGAGCATCTGGAGAAGATTATATTCATCATCCAATAGCTGTTGCCTACATTTTAGCTGATTTACAGTTGGACGTAGCAACAATTACTGCCGGTATTCTTCACGATGTTATTGAAGATACACCCTATGATTTTGAAGACATTCAAAAAGAATTTGGAGAAGAAGTAGCAATTTTAGTGGATGGAGTAACAAAATTAGGTAAACTAGATTTTGTATCCAAGGAAGAACAGCAGGCAGAAAATCTTAGGAAAATGATTATAGCCATGGCCAAGGATATCCGGGTTATTCTGATAAAATTAGCTGACCGACTGCACAATATGAGAACAATGAAACATATGCCTCCTGAAAAGCAAAAAGCTAAGGCACAAGAGACTATAGAAATTTTTGCACCTATTGCCCACCGTCTAGGAATATCAGCTATTAAATGGGAACTAGAGGATTCTTCCCTTCGCTATTTAGATCCTAAGGGATATTATTCATTGGTTGAAAAAGTAGCCGTTAAACGAAGAGAAAGAGAAGAATATATTCAAAATGTTATTGATATTTTAAATGAAAAAGTAGAAGAAATGAATATAGAAGCAGATATACAAGGTAGACCAAAACATTTTTATAGTATATATAGTAAAATGGTCTATAAAAATAAAAATTTCGATGAAATTTTTGACTTAACTGCAGTTAGAATTATTGTAAATAGTATTAAGGATTGTTATGGAGTATTGGGTATAGTCCATACCCTATGGAAACCAATACCAGGTCGTTTCAAAGATTATATTGCTATGCCAAAACCAAATATGTATCAATCCCTTCATACCACGGTTATCGGCCCTAAGGGAGATCCAGTAGAAATTCAAATACGGACTTGGGAAATGCATAGAATTGCAGAATTTGGTATTGCAGCCCATTGGAAATATAAAGAGGGGAAAGATTCCATAGATGACTTTGAACGCAAATTAACATGGTTAAGGCAACTTTTGGAATGGCAAAAAGAACTAAAAGATGCTAGAGAATTTATGGAAACCCTAAAAATTGATTTATTTACAGACGAGGTTTTTGTATTTACGCCTAAGGGGGATGTGTTAAGCCTACCCCAAGGATCTTGCCCTATTGATTTTGCCTATAGTATTCATAGTGCCATTGGGAACCAGTGTGTAGGTGCCAAAGTGAATGGAAAAATAGTTCCTTTGGATTATAAACTGCAAAATGGAAATATTATTGAGGTATTAACTTCAGTAAATTCCAATGGACCAAGTAGAGATTGGCTAAATATAGTTAGAAGTTCCCAAGCTAAAAATAAAATTAAACAATGGTTTAAAAAGGAAAAAAGAGAAGAAAATATCCAAAAAGGGAAAGAAATTTTAGAAAAAGATGTAAAAAGGCAAGGATACCAATTTTCAGAACTTTTTAAAGCTGAATGGGTAGAGAAAGTTCTTAGAAAGTTTAATTATCATTCTGTTGACGATTTATATGCAGCTGTTGGTTATGGCGGGTTGACTTCTAATCAAATTTTAATTCGTTTAAAAGATGAATATAACAAAATACATGGTAAGGCAAAAAATAAGAACATATTAGAGATTGAACAACCTAGGAAGTCCAATCGGGCAAAACAGAAGACCTTTGGTAGAGGGATAAAAGTGGAAGGCTTTGGAGACATAGCGGTACGCTTTTCCAAATGCTGTAATCCCGTACCTGGAGATGAGATTTTAGGGTATATCACCAGAGGCAGAGGGGTTTCCATTCATAGAGCGGACTGTACAAATATAAAAAGTTTAGAAGGTGCACAGCGTTTTGTTGATGTTTCCTGGGATAAAGATGATCAAGTAAACTACCAATCAGAAATACAGATTAAGGCCAAGGATCAAAAAGGTTTGCTTTCAAATCTTTCAAATATTCTTGCAGAAACAAAAACATCGGTTACGGCCATGAATGCTAGAACAGGAAAAAACGATATTGCCTATATTAATATGACTATAGAAGTAAAAAGTGCAACAGAACTGGATCAATTGTTAAAACGTTTCAAAAAAATTAAAGGGGTTATCTCTACCTATAGAGTTTAAAAAGGGAGTGTATTTATGAGAGCAGTTGTACAAAGGGTTAATTTTTCCCATATAGAAGTAGATCAACAGGAAGTAGGAAGAATCGGAAAAGGATTGCTTGTACTTCTTGGTGTAAAGAATGATGACACAGAAGAAGATGTAAACTATTTAGTAGATAAAATTATTAACCTTCGCATTTTTGAAGATAGAGAGGAGAAGATGAATCTATCTTTAATGGATATTGGAGGAGAACTTCTAGTGGCATCACAATTTACTTTATATGGAGATTGCAAAAAAGGCAGAAGGCCAAGCTTTACCATGGCTGCTAAACCTGAAAGAGCAGAAAAGCTATATGAAAAATTTGTAGAGAAAACCAGAGGACAGGGAATTCGTACTCAAACAGGAAAATTTCAAACGCATATGTTGGTAAATTTGCAAAATGATGGCCCTGTAACCATGCTAATAGATAGTGAAAAATTATTCTAACTTGAATAAGGAGGAGAAGAAATGATTATAGAAACAGTCCCATCAGGAATTTATGCTGCAAATTGTTATATTATTGGTTGCGAAGAGACAAAGGAAGGGGCAATTATTGATCCCGGTGGAGATGCTTTAGGATTATTATTTAAAATAAAAAAATTACAATTAAACATAAAATATATTATCCTTACCCATGGACATTTAGATCATATAGGGGGAGTCAATGAGATCAAGAGAAAGACCCAAGCAGCTATCTGTATACACTCCTTGGATAAAGATATGTTGATGGATCCAGAGTTGAATTTATCTAAAAATATGGGTAGGCATATTATTACACAACCTTGTGATATAGAGTTAAAAGACAAGGATGTCTTAAATATAGGAAATATTTCATTAGAAATTATCCATACGCCAGGCCATACCCCAGGAGGAATTTGTATTTTAGCTAACGATTCTTTATTTAGCGGGGATACTTTATTTGCAGGATCGGTGGGCAGAACAGATTTTCCCAAGGGAAGTACCCAAGATATCATAAGTTCTATTAGTGAAAAACTTTTCACCTTAGAGGACAATGTAGTGGTTTATCCAGGGCATGGTGCTTGGACTACTATAGGGAAGGAAAAGGCTACCAACCCATTTTTTAATTAGTATATTCGCTGGTAAAAATCAATACTTTATGAAGAAGTATAGGTGTAGACATATACACTAAAGGATATTATTTTGAATCGATTAAGGTGATCTTATGAATTTAGTAATTCTAGAAGGACATGACTATCAATTTGATATTAGAGAAATGTTAATGCAGTATTTTCCTAGGAAAAACATTATCTTTCAAGGGGAAAGCAGAGAAGACACCTATGACTATGAGACGGTTATCACTAATGGACTTAGTATAAGAAAAGATGAGTATATCTTTTATACTGTGATTAAAAAAAATCAACAGTTGATTTCAAAATATGAAATACAATTGCCCTCTCCTCTCCCATTGACGCATAATGAGGTTATAAAATTAGTGAAGAGAAAGTTAAAAATCACTATTTACAAGGCTATGGAAAAGGCTTTTAACAATTCCTTACCTTGGGGCATTTTAACTGGAATAAGACCAACAAAAATAGTACATCAATTGCTCAATATGGGTAAAATGAAAAAAGAAATTATAGAATATCTAGAATCTGAATACCTCCTTCATCATAAAAAAATAGATCTACTTTTAAAAATAGCTCTTAATGAGAGAAATATTATTTATCCTGGAGATAAAAATAAAATCAGTATATATATTGGCATTCCTTTTTGTCCTTCCAGATGTATCTATTGCTCATTTATTTCATCTACTATTGGTGAAAAGAGGGATTTATTAGAAAAATATTTACAGGCTCTACATCATGAAATTGTTCAAATTGGGAAGTATATAAATAATCATAAGCTTAATGTGGAGTCTATTTATATAGGTGGGGGTACACCCACTGTTTTAAATGCAGAAGAATTAAAACATCTTCTATTTACAATAAAAAGCAACATAAATGTAGAAGGAATTATAGAATATACTTTAGAGGCAGGAAGACCAGATACTATAGATAGAGAGAAACTTCAAATAGCTTATCAATATGGTATCAACCGTATTAGTATTAATCCTCAAAGTATGAATGATGATACACTGCATCTCATCGGTAGAAATCATTCCTCAGAGGATATACTCAGAGCTTATAATTTAGCCTGTGAAACAGGTTTCCAATGTATGAATATGGATTTAATCCTTGGATTGCCCAATGAAAGTGTAAATGAGGTAAAAAATACATTAGCCAAAATAAAGGATTTAAGGCCAGAAAATTTAACTATACACACAATGGCTGTCAAAAAAGGATCTAGATTAAAGGACAAATTACAGGATGTAGATTTAAGCAAAGAAGAAGAGATCAATAAAATGTTAGAAGCTACTGAAGAATTTGCACGTTTAAATGGATATCAGCCCTATTATTTATATAGACAAAAGTATATGATGGGAAATTTAGAAAATGTGGGCTACTGTACGGCGGATAACAAAGGGATTTATAATATTCAGATGATGGCGGAGAAACAAACAATTATAGGATTGGGAGCCGGCTCAGTAACCAAGGTAATCTATCTTGAAGAAGATAGATTAGAAAGAGTGCCCAATGTAAAAAATGTAGAACAATATATCCAAAGAGTAGATGAATTGGTTAACAAAAAAATAGTTATGTTAAATGATTTGTATGAAACTTAGGAATTTGAAGTTGACAGAAGTCATGGGAAAGATTATAATAATGTTCAATATTTAATAAATTCTTATATATAAAAGGCTATGAAGGAGAAAGTACACAAAAGGAAGCCAGCAGGGAGAAAGTGCCGTGACTGAAAGCATTTTTTGGTGGAGATTTATGGAAGGACTCTCTAGAGCCGTTAAATTGAAATCATAGTAAATTTAACCGTTTCCTGCGTTAAAGGAATAAGTGGAATTTATTCTAAACAGGGTGGCACCGCGGGAGAAAAGTCTCGTCCCTGACATTGTATTAGCTATGTCAGGGACGAGACTTTTCACATTTAAATATATCGTAATGAGGAGTTGAATGGTTAATGTTAACGAAGGCACCAAGAGGAACTAAGGATGTTATACCAGCGGAAGTTTATAAATGGCAATATATTGAGAAAGTAATCAAAGATTTGTGTGATATCTTTGGATATAAAGAAATTCGTACTCCCGAATTTGAACATACTGAATTATTCCAAAGAGGAGTGGGGGATAGTACAGATATTGTTCAAAAAGAAATGTATTCCTTTAAAGATAAAGGGGATAGAAATATTACTTTAAAGCCGGAAGGAACATCACCGGTTGTAAGAGCCTTTATAGAAAATAAGCTATATGCAGATGCCCAACCTACAAAAATGTATTATATTACACCAGCTTTTAGATATGAACGCCCTCAGGCTGGACGATTAAGAATTCACCATCAGTTTGGGGTTGAAGTATTTGGAAGCCAACATCCATCAGTAGATGCTGAGGTCATCAGTATAGCAATGACCCTCTACGAAAAACTAAGCATTAAGAATTTAGAACTTCATATTAATAGTGTAGGTTGTCCAAAATGCAGAGAAAAATATAATAAATTGCTGAGGGAATTTCTGGCCATAAAACTGCCTTCATTATGCAGTACTTGTAATGACAGATATGAAACAAACCCAATGAGAATATTGGATTGTAAGGTGGAAAACTGTCAAAAAGAATTACAGGATGCTCCTCTGATGATAGACTACCTTTGTGAAGATTGTAAAAGTCATTTTGAATTGTTACAAAACTATCTAAAGGAATTAAATATAGACTTTATAGTAGATCCTAAAATTGTTAGGGGATTAGATTACTATACAAAAACAGCTTTTGAGATTATTTCTACTGAAATTGGAGCTAAGGGAACAGTATGTGGTGGAGGAAGATATGATGGCTTAATCCAAGAAGTAGGTGGCCCAGAAACTCCAGGTATAGGCTTTGGTATGGGAATTGAAAGATTACTGTTATCATTAGAAAATCAAAATATAGATATTCCAAGTTCCAAGGGATTTGATCTATTTATTGCAACCCTAGGCCAAGAGGCTGATAAGAAGGCCTTTGAAATTGTCTATAATCTTCGAAAGTCTGATATAAAAGCCGAGAAAGATTATATGGAAAGAAGCTTAAAAGCACAACTTAAGTATGCGAATAAAATTAATGCACACTATGTAGTTATATTAGGCCAAGAAGAAATAGAAAATAATAAAGCTGTTTTAAAAAATATGAGATTGGGTGAACAACAAGAAATAAACCTATTAACAATTGATGAAACATTAAAGGGCTTACTTAGATAAGGGGAGGAAAAGCATGGACAAGAAAATGGAAACATCAAAACGAAGTCATACATGTGGTGAAATTAGAGAAAATTTTATCGGTAAAAAGGTGGTACTCAGTGGATGGGTACAAAAAAGAAGGGATTTAGGCGGTTTAATATTTATTGATTTAAGAGATAGAAGTGGAGTGGTGCAATTAGTTTTCGGTAAAGAAATTAATGAACAGGCCTTTGAAAAAGCCAGCACCATTAGAAATGAATATGTTATAAATATTAAGGGGACTGTTACAGGGAGACAACCGGAGCAGGTCAATGAAAAACTGAAAACAGGGCATATTGAAATAATGGGGGATGAACTAGAAATATTGAGCAAGGCAGAAACTCCTCCCATATATATAGAGAATGAATCAAAGGTTTCTGAAAATATTAGATTAAAATATAGATATTTAGATTTAAGAAAACCTAAAATGTTAAATAAACTCATGATAAGACATAGGGCGACTAAAATCGTTAGAGATTTCCTTGATGCCAATGGATTTCTAGAAATTGAAACCCCTATATTAACCAAACCGACTCCAGAAGGAGCTAGAGATTATTTGGTTCCCAGTAGAGTACAAAAAGGAAAGTTTTTTGCGCTACCTCAGTCTCCACAGTTATTTAAACAAATTTTAATGGTAGCGGGTATGGATAGATATTTTCAAATTGTGAAATGTTTTAGAGATGAAGATTTAAGGGCAGATAGGCAGCCTGAATTCACTCAAATAGATATGGAGATGTCCTTTGTTAATGAAGAAGATATTATTAAATTAAATGAAGAACTGATCTCTAAAGTATTTGAAGAAATCTTAGGGATAACAATTCCTAACCCAATTGAGCGAATGACCTACCAGGAGGCCATGGAAAGATTTGGATCTGACAAACCAGATTTACGATTTGCACTTGAACTCAAGGACTTAACAGAAATAGTGAATCAAAGTGATTTCAAGGTTTTTAGTACTACAGTAAAAAATGGTGGTCATGTTAGAGCAATAAATGCAAAGGAAGGTGGCAAAAAGTTTAGTAGAAGAGAGATAGATGCCTTAGGAGAATTTGTCAAAACCTATAAGGCTAAAGGATTGGCATGGATAAATATTACAGAAGAGGGAATAAAATCGCCTATTGCTAAATTCCTTTCAGACATTGAATTAAACAACATAGTTAAGCAAATGGATGCAGAAGTGGGAGATTTAATTCTTATTGTTGCGGATAAACCTCAAATTGTTTATGATGCCTTAGGACAATTACGGTTAGAATTAGCTAAAAAGCTACAATTAAATAGGGACAATCAATATAAATTTTTGTGGGTAACGGAGTTCCCTTTATTGGAGTTTGATGAGGAGGAGAAAAGATTTGTAGCTAAACATCATCCTTTTACCTCACCTATGGAGGAAGATATCCCTATGCTAGAAACATCACCCGAAAATGTCCGGGCTAGAGCATATGATTTAGTACTAAATGGTGTGGAGTTGGGGGGAGGGAGTATAAGGATACATGATAGCCAATTACAAGAAAAAATGTTTGGTGTCCTTGGATTCTCTACGGAACAGGCCTGGGAGCAATTTGGCTTTTTATTAGAGGCTTTTAAATATGGCACCCCACCCCATGGAGGAATTGCCTTTGGCTTAGATCGATTGATCATGTTATTGACCAATACCGATAACATTAGGGATGTTATAGCCTTCCCTAAAACACAAAATCATTCCTGTTTAATGACAGAGGCTCCAACTATAGCCGAAAAAGATAGGATGGAGGAATTAGGTATAGGTATTGAAAAAACTAGAAATAAAGATGAATAATGTATACAAAGATCACTTGCTATTGGCCTAAGACTAGTGTTATTATTTAAAAAGAAAGTCAAAGCATAAAAAATTAAAAGTCATGTCATGTATAGAATCCTTTATCTAATAGAAGTAAAAATCTGCCAGATGAAAGGGGGGTAAACAGTGAGAGAAACGGGATATGTTGTCAGTGTGCAAAAGGAAATGGCCAAGGTTCAAATACAAAGGCATGCAGCCTGTGGAGATTGTGGAGCCTGCCAAATTGGACAGGAAAAAATGACCATGGAAGCCCTAGTGGAGAATTTAATTTCTGCTAAAATAGGAGATCGAGTAGAAATTGAAACAGAAACAGTAAATATTCTAAAAGCTTCTTTCATTATTTATGCCTTTCCGCTGATATCATTTATTGTAGGCACGGTATTAGGATATCAAATTGCAATCTCTATGGGGTATGACCACCCAGCTAATTTTATTGCTTTTGGAAGCGGTATTTTATTTACAATTCTGTCCTATCTAGTTGTTAAATTCAATGAAAAAAGATTTGTAAAAGATAAAGCATACCGACCAACGATATTAAGGATTATAGAAAATTAAAAATCCAATATTTATTGGATTTTAATTGTAAAATAGAAAAACATACTTTTCCAAACAGTGGCCTTAGACGATTTTTATTCAAACAAAAATATTGTCTACACCCATTGAAATATATTGATTTTAAGATTTTAAAAATAAGAGAGTGACTTGTTCACTCTCTTATTTTTTGCATATTTTGAAAAAAATAGGGCAATATAACATTACAAAATCTAAAAGAGAGGTGAATGTTTTATGCCTTTAGGAGTCCTTTTATTAAGTATTTTGACCATACTTATTTTGTTTGGATTTGCCCATACTGTTTTAGACAGAATGCGTTTAAATGATAAAACAGCAGTGTTTTTTTTCATAGCCATGATTATAGGAACATTTATTCCCAATATACCTCTGGGAAGTAAAATAGGGATTAACCTAGGTGGAGCAGTAGTTCCTATGGTTTTAGTGGTATATTTATTTGTTAAGGCAGGTACCGGAAAAGAGAAATTTAGAGCAGTTTTAGCTTCCATTATTTCCGCTGCCATTGTCTTTTTCTTAAGTAGATACTTTACAGGAGAGGAATATTCCTCAATCTTTAGCGATCCCTTTTTAATCTATGGTATAGTTGGTGGACTAGTCGCTTATATTATTGGGCGATCTAGAAGATCAGCCTTCATTGCCGGAATTATGGGTATAGTGCTGGCAGATATCGCTCAAGTAATAGCCAATATTGTTAATGGAGTGCCAGGAAGAATAAATATTGGGGGAGCAGGTGTAGTTGATTCAGTGGTTATATCAGGAATAATAGCCGTTCTTCTTGCAGAATTCATTGGAGAAGCAAGGGAAAAAATGGGTGGAGGAACCGATAAGAAGCATATGCATTTTGATCATGGAGAGTTTGCAAGTACTTTAGGAGAAAATAAAGTAGAGGACAATGATAAAAGCAAAAATGATTTTAATGAGGGAGGTAATAAGGATGAAAAGTAAAATAAAAGTGATCCTTCCCTCAATATTAATTTTAATATCTATTTTATTAGGCTCTATTACAGTTTATGCCGACGACTGGTATGAAGATGAGGGGTACTTTACAATATATATTGAAGATTCAAAGGAAACTCTATTTATGATTGCCCGCAAGGTTGAAGTTGGGGACCAGTATTTAAGCGAAGATAATAAATTATATGAAGTTACAGAGATTGACGATAAAGAGTACATCGGTTATGCGAAGTACAAAGAGGACGTGGAATTACCAGAGATTTCCTCAATAGAAGAGCAAGCATTGGTCTCAATGGCCCAAGGACAAGAAAGAAAAATTGGAATATACCACACCCATAGTGATGAATCCTATGAACCTTCTGATGGAACGTATAGTATCGATGGAAAGGGTGGAATATATAAAGTTGGAGATGCCTTAACAAAGGGATTGGAGAATAATGGAATAAAAGTAGACCATAGACAAAATCTTCATTTACCTCATGATGCTGGCGCCTATAGAAGATCAAGACCTACTGCCCAAGATACTTTGAAAAACGGACCATCGGCAATCTTTGATGTACATCGTGATGCCATTCCCCCTGAGCAATACGCTTTTAAGTTAAAGGATAAAGATGCTACAAAGGTAAGGATGGTTTTAGGACAAAGAAATCAAAATATTGAGAAAAATAAAAATCTAGCCTATAAATTAAAGGCTGTTGCAGATGAAATGTATCCAGGCATGATTAAGGATATATTTATGGGGAAGGGAAATTATAATCAAGATATGGCGCCTAATACAATATTATTAGAAATGGGTGCCCATAAGAATACTAGAGAAGCTGCTGAAAATACAGCCAATGCTTTTGCTGATGTCATTAAAGTAGCAGTATTTGGTGGAGAAGAAACCACGGCACCTACGCAAGAGCAACCAAGGAAGACCGTAAGAAATGATAATCCTGCTGCTACTGATAACACCGGTTCAGGCAAAGGAATCTTTATTGTACTAGCAGTTGCTGCAGTTTTGGGAATTGGTTTTCTATTTATAAGTAGTGGAGGTAAGGAATTACGTTCTAAATTCGGAGACACTTTCTCAAGTTTCATAGGGAGAAAGAAAAAATAAAAATAATGATAATATCAACTGTCAATACAATCATATGAACATTGACAAAGGTATCTATTCAAATTATTTTAATATTAGTAGAAAAACATGTACAATATAATATTATCCAGTTATTTAAGGAATAGTTGCTCTGTCACTTGATGCTGCAACTATTCCTTTATCTTTTAATAGAAAACTTCTTTTTGTTGCAGAAGCACTATGATTGCCCCATAAGAAGAGTTTGACTAATTTTCTGATGAAAAGACTAATTCTATAATGTTAGGAGAAAACTATGAGAATAATATATTATTATCCTAATAAGATCAAGAGAGAAAAACAGAATAAGGTGAAAAAACATGGAGAGCTTTTAGGAGGGAATTTAGATCCTAATGGATTCATATCCTATTTTAAAAAGGATAAAGGGGAAGAGGAAATATATACTATTCATAAAAAAGATAATCAATTACTTCTTAAAATAGTAAGAAATATCACACTGGATATATTAGAAAATAGAGATATCGATTTTATCCCCTATAAAAAATAAAAATCCAAGGGAGAGAATGAATACATGAAAATCATCTATTATTGTTATGGAGGGGCCCATTCTTCAGTGCTTTCAGCGGCAATTCATGTTGGAATGTTGCCTACTTACAGAATACCCCGAAAAGAAGAGTTTTTTTCCATTCCTAATTTTGATATTACAACCAATGATGAGATTGGAACCCCATTATATATGGGGATGGATATCTGGTATAATGAGGTATATTGTATGGGTCTGGGTCCTCTGAAAGAAAAGGCTCTATCTTCCATATTATTTCTTGAAAAACATAGAGAGGAATTTTTATGTGAGCAGGCAATTTTTATCTATGCCCTTCCCATAGTAGATGTGGGAGTAAGAATAGGAGGTTTTTTATCTAGGGGATTAGGAATAACATTTTTGGGAAGAACAATAATTATTCAGGGGTTGCAAAGAAGATATTTTGAATTTGTTAAGTTAGTTAATAGGGTAATATCCCATAATATTTTAAAAGATTCTAAAGAAGTTCCTCGTAACCTTTCTTGACGCTAATTATTAGGAATGATATTATAGCATAATGTGGAATTGAAGATTGTGTATTTATGGAGGCGTAATATGGATAATATTTTAATAAAAGAAGTAAAAACCAATAGTATTGCAGAGGAAGCCGGTATAGAGCCAGGAGATATATTAATCAGCATAAACGGTTATCCAGCGCACGATATTATTGAATATAAATATCTTATAACAGATGAAGAATTGTTGTTAGAAATTAAAAAAGACAATGGAGAATACTGGGATATAGAAATAGAAAAAGATTATGATGAAGACTTAGGATTAATTTTTGAAAGTGCTATCATAGATAAAGCTAGAGGATGTCATAATAAATGTATTTTTTGTTTCATTGATCAACTGCCAACTGGTTTAAGGAAAACTCTTTACTTTAAAGATGATGATACCAGATTATCATTTTTACAGGGAAACTATGTTACCCTAACCAATATAACAGATGAGGAAATTGAAAGAATAATAAAGTATAGAATTCATCCTATCAATATTTCAGTACATACCTCCAACCCTGATTTAAGAAAAAGAATGCTAAACAATAAAAGAGCAGATAGAATTATGGAGATTATATCAAAATTTGCAGATGCCCAATTGACGATGAATACACAAATTGTTTTATGCCCAGAAATAAATGATGGGGCAGAGTTGGAACGAACTCTAAAGGATCTATCCCAATACCATCCATGGATAAAATCTATTACCATTGTACCTGTGGGCATTTCAAAACACAGACAGTATCTTTATCCTTTGAGGGAATTTACCAAAGAAGAAGCAATTTATGTTATAAATCAAATTTCAGATTTTCAGGAGAAAATGCTAAAAACCTATGATACTCGATTTGTTTTTCCAGGAGATGAGTTTTTTATAAAGGCTGGAATTGATTTTCCTGACTTTAATTATTATGAGGGATTTGGTCAATTGGAAAATGGCGTGGGCATGGTAACTCTTTTTGCTCAACAGTTTAATCATTCCATAAATGAAAGAAATGATCAGCCTTTAGAAAAAAGATTCTCCATTGTCACTGGGCAATTAATTTTTCCCTATATGAAGGAGTTAATCCAAAAGATATCCCAAAAATGGAATCAAATACAAATTAATGTATTCCCTATAGAAAATCAATTCTTTGGAGAAAAAATAACAGTAAGTGGATTAATAACCGGACAAGATATTGTTGAACAGTTAAAGGACAAGCAATTAGGAGAATTTGTATTAATGCCTCAATCTATGCTGAAAGCAGAGGAAAATATATTTTTAGATGATTATACTCTTGATAGAGTGGCACAGGAACTAAAAGTACCAGTTTATCCTATAGAAGTAAATGGTGAGGAGTTAATCAAAAAGGTTTTTGAATAAATTTTAGGAGGTTGCAATATGTCAAAACCCATCGTTGCAATTGTAGGAAGACCTAATGTAGGTAAATCTACTTTTTTTAATAAAATTGCAGGCAAGAGAATTTCCATTGTAGAAGATACCCCTGGAGTAACTAGGGATCGAATATATGCCGAGGCTGAATGGATTGGGAACACTTTTACCTTGATTGATACAGGAGGGATAGAACCCTTTACAAAGGATATCATTTTGCATCAAATGAGAGCTCAAGCAGAGATTGCTATTGAAACAGCAGATGTTATTGTATTCATGGTTGATGGTAGAGAAGGGATTACAGCAGCTGATTATGAGGTTGCAAATATGTTAAGAAAGGCAAATCGACCCACATTAGTTGTGGTCAATAAAATTGAGGGAAAATCCCTTGAAAATAATGCCTTTGAATTCTATAATTTAGGACTGGGAGAGCCCATTACAATATCTGCCCAACAAGCATTGGGGCTTGGAGATCTATTAGATGAGATTGTTGCACTTTTTCCTAAGGATAAAAAGGGGATTGAGGAAGAAGATAAAATGAAAATCGCCGTAATTGGGAAACCAAATGCAGGGAAATCAACCCTTATTAACAAATTACTAGGGGAAAATCGGGTGATTGTTAGTAATATTCCCGGTACTACTCGAGATGCTATAGATACTCCTTTTTCTTACAATGGAGAGGATTATATCTTAATCGATACAGCGGGGGTAAGGCGAAAAAGTAAGATTGTTGAAAATGTTGAAAAATATAGTGTAATCCGTTCCTTCACTGGCATAGAGCGCTCTGATGTATGCTTGATTCTTATTGATGCTGAAGAGGGGGTTACGGAACAGGATACGAAAATAGCTGGCTATGCCCATGAGGAGGGAAGGGCTTCTATTATTATTGTAAATAAATGGGACATCATTGAAAAAGATACAAAATCAATGGATGCATATCGTAAGGACATTAGGAATAAATTATCCTTTATGGCCTATGCTCCTATTCTCTTTATTTCAGCGAAAACAGGACAAAGAGTAAATAAAATTATGGAATTGGTAAACTATGTATCCAATCAACATTCTATGAGAATCGCTACGGGGATGTTAAATGAGACGATAGGAGAAGCTGTTTTAATGAATCAACCTCCATCCAATAAGGGTAGAAGATTAAATATTTTATACTGTACACAGGCAAGTGTAAAGCCACCTACCTTTATTCTTTTTGTAAATGATCCTGATTTAATGCATTTTTCTTATGAACGTTATATTGAAAATCAAATCAGGAGTGCTTTTGGATTTGAGGGAACACCTATACGATTTATTGTTAGACAACGTAATGAATAGGTGGACATTAAGAAAATATCTATCTAGAAAGTAGGAGAGCTTAAATGATGAAGGAAACAATAAGTATAATTGGTGCGGGCAGCTGGGGGACAGCTCTCGGTATTCTTTTAGCTAAAAATGGTCATAATATTTATCTATGGCATAGAGACGAACAACTTGTTCATGAAATGCATGACAAAAGGGAGAATAGCAGATATTTACCAGGCATAAAGTTTCCTGAGAATATTGCTGTTTGTGAGCAATTACAATATTGTATAGAACATTCTAATATTATCGTACTTGCAGTGGCCTCCCATGGAATACGAGAAATTTGCAAAAAAATATCTCCTTTTCTTACAGAAACACATATTTTAGTTAATGTTGCCAAAGGTATTGAAAAGGATACCCTTCTTAGAATGTCTGAAGTAATAGCACAGGAAATCCCTAATAATGATTTAATTACGCTGTCGGGTCCCAGTCATGCGGAGGAGGTGGCCAGGGATATTCCAACAACGGTGGTGGTGGCAGGAGTAAATCGTAAAAAAACAGAATACATACAAGAACTTTTTATGTCCACTACCTTTAGAGTATATACCAACCCCGATGTGATAGGAGTAGAATTGGGAGGAGCTTTAAAAAATGTCATCGCTTTAGGAGCTGGTATTTCAGATGGTTTAGGTTATGGAGATAATACAAAATCAGCTTTGATGACTAGAGGAATTGTTGAAATCAGTAGGTTGGGTATAGCTATGGGAGCCAATATGTCAACTTTTGCCGGGTTATCAGGGATAGGAGATCTAATTGTTACTTGCACGAGTATGCATAGCCGCAATAGAAGAGCAGGAATACAGCTAGGTCAGGGGAATAGTCTTGAGGAAGTATTAAATAACATTGGAATGGTAGTAGAGGGAGTGAAAACCACCCGTGCAGCATATAATTTATCCCAAAAGTTGGGGATTGAAATGCCTATTACTTCTGAAATTCATGATGTACTCTATAACAATGGTAATGTGAAGGATTCAGTAATGAAACTAATGTTAAGAAATAAAACCCATGAGGTGGAAGAAGTAGCTCATAACACATCTTGGTAATGAATATTAAATAGAATGAATGTAGAATAGCTTGGAAATAACCAGGCTATTTTTTGTGGAATAGAAAAGCTGGTCTTGATCCCAAGGGGATGATAGTTGTTTTTTTATTATTTTTAAAAAAAGAGCCAATATGGCTCTAAACTATTTTCTGATATTCTTAATATCCCGCAAAAACTCTTTCTTTTTATTTGTAATATCCATATAAGTTTTTGTATCTATAACTCCATCTCTTAGTAAGGTTTCAGCTAGATTTAGGAAAGTATTTATTATATTATTAAGTTCTTTTAAATACTCGTATTCCATAAGCTACCTCCTAACTAATTTTAAATGATATTATGTTATATATTTGACACCATTCACAAAAGTCCTTCAATAGAAATAGGATTATTTCTAAATAAAAAAGACCAAGATGAAAATCTACGATTTTGTGTGCATTTTAACAAAATTGCTAAAACAAATAAAAAAAGTCCCAAACCCTTGGGACTTCGATGTTTTCTAAGATTGAAATGGTCTGAGTGAGAGGATTTGAACCTCCGGCCTCGTGAACCCCATTCACGCGCGCTACCAAGCTGCGCTACACCCAGACTTATATATTACTTGTATAGTATACAAAATATACAAATAATATGCAATATGTTTTTTTCATTTTATTAAGAGATTTTAGAGTATAACAATTGATTTTATCTAATTATATGCCAATATTTTAATATTAACACCATTTCCTCTACTTTTCGATATTAATCAATTTAGTTTCTTAAAGGATTATACAAATTAATCCACCATTACCTTCATTTATAATTCTGGTCAAAGTTTGTTGTAGCTTCATCTGGGATTCTTGGGACATTTTTGCTAGTTTACCTTGTAATCCTTCCTGCACAAGTTCATGTAAGGATTTTCCAAACATATTTGTCTCCCATAACTTGCCTGGATCATTTTCAAATTGGTCTAATAGATAATTTACCAAATCCTCACTTTGTTTTTCAGTTCCTATAATTGGTGCTACTTCAGCCTCTACATCAGCTCGTATAAGGTGCAAACTTGGTGCACTTGCCCTTAGTTTCATTCCAAAGCGATTTCCTTGTTTAACCATTTCTGGCTCTTCTAAGGTCATTTCCTCTACTGTAGGTGTTACTACTCCATAACCTAAAGTACGGACATCCTCTAAAGCATCTGCAACCTTATCATATTCTTTTTTTGCATAGGCTAATTCCTTTATTAATGCTAAAAGCTGATGTTCTCCATTGATATTATATCCTGATTCCTCACCTAGAATTTCATAGAATAAATTTTCCTTCAATTTCATTTGTAGGTTTGTTAGACCTTCACCTAAATTTATGTCTTCTATACCAATAGATGAAATACTTGCACTTTCTTTAAAATTACTTCCTATACTTTCCACATCTCTTAATTTTTGAATTTTTTCTACAGACAATTTTACATTTTCAATAATTTCATTTTGTAACCAATGCCCAGTCTCCAGACTTTCAGTCCATTTAGGAAGAGAAAAGGTTAATTCCTTTACAGGGAATTCAAATAATGTTTTTTCCAATATGAAGTTTACATCTTCCAAACTCATGTTTAAACAATCAATAGCTATAACTGGAACATCATATTTTTCATAAAGTTTATCCTTTAAATTTATAGTATCTGGATGTTCTGGATTAGTAGAATTTAATAGAATAACAAAGGGCTTGTTGATATCCTTTAACTCACTGATCACCCTTTCTTCTGCTTCTATATAGCTCTGTCTTGAAATATCTGTAATACTACCGTCTGTAGTAATAACAATCCCTATGGTAGAATGTTCATTAATCACCTTTTTTGTACCTAGTTCTGCAGCCTGTTCAAAGGGTACCTCTTCCTTTAACCAAGGGGTAGACACCATTCTTGGAAATTCATTTTCTTCATGGCCTAAAGCTCCTTTTACTAAATAACCCACACAGTCAATTAGTCTTACTTTGAATGAGGCATTATCCTTTAAAACAATTTCTACAGCTTCATTAGGTACAAATTTTGGTTCTGTTGTCATAATGGTTTTTCCCGATCCACTTTGAGGAAGTTCATCCTGTGTTCTTTCTTTAATATAGTTGTTTTCAATATTAGGCAAAACAAGTAATTCCATAAATCTTTTAATAAATGTGGATTTACCAGTACGAACAGGACCTACAATGCCTAAGTAAATATCACCTTGGGTCCTCTCTGCAATATCTTGGTATATATTATATGCCCCCACCTATATTCCCTCCTTAATAAATATCTTAATTTAATTAATGTTTATTCTCTTATCATTCAATTATGCTAAAAATACAAGGATGTCTATACTTGTCATAATATATATATGATTCTTAAACAGGATTATTCTTTGTTTTTTAAATTACATGTGTGCTAACCAGGCTATTTCTCTCATTATTCATTATTTTCATAGCAAATATAGAACAAATTGCAGGAATAAAAATATTTATGGAGAATTTTAATATAGTAGGTTATATTAGGAGTGAGATAAGGATGAATAAGAACAAAAAAACCCTATTGCTTTTGCTATGTATAGTGCTATTGATAGTTACTACTGCGTTTGTTAAAAAAATAAAACTAAAGACTATGGAGGTTAATATTACTACCTATGAGCAGGGAATTGATACTGCAGCTTTTATTTTACAAAATGAAAATATCATAAGTTTTAAAGGTGCAAATAGCATTCAATTCGATGTGGATGAGGGGGCTAAAATATCTCTTAATACGGTTATCGGTCATTCAGGGGAAGGGAATGTTAATACCCAAGAGGCCTTAGAATTGGATATTATTAATTGGAAGATAGAGAATGAACAACATAAAGATGAAAATATTTTAAATAGAGATTTAGAAAAAATAAATAAAGAATTAAAAGCCTTACAAAAAAAAATAGACCATTCCACTAAAAAAAATAAAAGAAAAGAATTAATGGCAAAAAAGGAACAACTAAATAATAAAAAACAAATTATTCTGGGGGCATTTAGATATACCTTTACAGATAAGAAAAGATTAATTGAGTTAAAGGACCAATTGGAAAAAGATGATGCTATTGCAGAGGGAAATATTACTTCGGAAAAGCTAGGTATTAGCTATCCAGGATATGTTTTTTTTCAGCGGGATGGATTTGAAAGCATATTACATAAGGATTTAATAGGTGATATCAATGAAAAATATTTTATAGATATTTTAGAATATGCCGATAAAAATACTAAAGACAAAAACCAATACAATAATAATGAACAAGTAATTAAATTTATAGACGATACAAAAATGTATCTTATAGCTAAAGTACCTCTCAACATCTTTGAGGAAAAGGAAGAAAAACTATTTTCTTTGAGGCAAGACCTTGATTCTTCGTGGAAAACAAGTGGTGATAGCAGTTTATATTCTTTTGTTGAAAAGAGGAAAGATATTCTTCATCAGTTTCCTAGAATAAAAATAAAATACAAAGATAAGGAGATTTGGGGGTATCTATTGGATATAAATAAAGATGATGTAAAGGATGAGAAAGTGGCTACCATAAAACTAGATACCAATAATCACCATTTGGTTGGACAAAGAAATATCAATGTTTATTTATATGATGCAGAATATAAGGGTTATCTACTGCCTAAAAGTGCTGTTATTACAAAAAATAAGGAAAAGGGAGTTCTTAAATTAAATAAAAATAGAGAAAAGCAATTTACTAAAATAGCCATAAAAAAAGAATTGGAGGATTTAGTTGTATTAGATCCTAAGGAAAATGCAGATATTAAACTAGGAGACTCAATCTTAATCAATCCATAAATTCACTTTTAATCACGGAAATGAAAGGATGACAAAAAATGAGAGATGATCAACAGATAGACCAAAATATAGAGGAAATATTAGACAATATAAAAAATGCTGCTGAAAAAAGTGGTAGAGGATTAGAAGATATTCACCTTATTGCAGTTACAAAAACTGTTGATGTACAAAAAATGAAATGGGTATCACAAAAAGGTCTGAATCATTTTGGTGAAAATAGGGTACAAGAATTACAAGAAAAGTATGATCAATTTGGTGATGAAATTAATTGGCATTTAATAGGCCACTTACAAAGAAATAAAGTAAAATATATTATCGACAAAGTACAATTGATTCACTCGGTAGACAGTATCCGATTAGCTCAAGAAATAAATAACCAAGCAGCTAAAATAAATAGACAAATGCCAATACTTATTCAAATAAATATCGCTCAAGAGGAAAGTAAGTTTGGATTTAAAACTACTGATATAGAGGAATGTATAGAGATTTTGTCAAATTATGACAATATTCTTATTAAAGGTTTAATGACTATTGCCCCCTTTGAGGAAAATATTGAAAAAACTCGTCCTATTTTTAGGGAATTGAGGGAAATATATGATAGAATAAAGAAAAATGAAAAGAATAATATCAATATGGAATATTTATCAATGGGTATGACCAACGATTATCTGATTGCAATTGAAGAAGGAGCCAATATGGTACGTATTGGCAGTGGAATTTTTGGAAAACGAAACTTTTAAGTATGGAGGGATAAATATGAAAAAGAAATTTATGGGTAAAGTGATGGATTTTATTGGATTGGGCGAGGATGAGGAAGAATTAGAATTTGAAGATATGGAAGATGATGAAGAAATTGAACCATATATTCCTATTAGCAATAAGGGAAAAATAGTGAACATACAAACCAATAGTAATGTAAAAGTGGTTTTAGTAGAACCCCTTTCATTTAATGATGCGCCCCAAATTTGCGATAATCTTAAAAATAGAAAAACCATAGTGGTGAATTTAGAAAAAGCTGATCATGAAGAAGCACGAAAGGTTTTTGATTTCTTAAATGGTGCGGTTTATGCATTGGATGGAAAAATCCAAAAGATAGCTAATGGGGTATTTATATTGGCGCCCAACAATGTGGATATATTAAGTGAAATAGGTGAAGAGATTAAAAATAAAAGTTTGTTTAATTGGCCAAATAAATAATGGAGGAGAAATATAATGTCATTACAATATACACTTTTAAGAGCAGGAAATTATTTATTTGAATTCATCAATATTTTAATTCTTATCCATGTGATTTTTAGTTGGGTTAGACCAAATCCAAATAACAATATTGTTAGGCTTATTTATAATCTTACAGAGCCTATTTTGGCCCCTTTTAGGAATTTGTCTCATCGATTAAACATTGGGGGCGGGATGATAGACTTTTCACCCCTGTTTGCTTTACTTGTGATTCAATTTTTAATACAACCCCTTTATCAGAGAATAGTTTTTTTAATATTTTAGCTTTATAGGGGAGTCAATTATAGGCATTTAGGAGCGAAGATGAAAAAGGAAAAAGATATTCTTTTAAAAGCTAAGGTGGAAGACTGTATAAAGATAGCCACCCTTAGCCATAGACATAAATTTTTATATTTTTTAGATCCTGGAGAACAACAATTCTGTAAAGAAATACTAACAAATATTAAGGGGATTCAATGGGAATTTTTTGGAGGATATGAGCATGCTGAACGTAAAATCCTATGTGTTTATTCTAGAGGAGAAGATTTAACTATTTGGGAATGGCCTATCACGGCATTTCACATAATCCCTAAGGATAATCAAAAAGATTTAAGACATCCTGATATATTGGGTAGTTTAGTTCACTTGGGCATTGAGAGAAATAGAATTGGTGATATCAATGTATTCCCGGAATTTATCCAAGTTTTCATAGCCGAGGAATTAAAGGATTTTATTGTATATAATCTAGAAAAAATTTCAAATATCCCCGTTCATGTAAAAGAGATAGGCTGGGATCAAGTAATGCCCTATAGTCCACCTTTTAAAGAAATATATATTACCTCTGCATCTTTAAGATTAGATGGTATGATTAGTAGTATTTATGGTCTTTCAAGAAAGGATTCCTCTGCTCTAATTATCTCAAAAAAAGTCAAAGTGAATTGGACAGATATAGAAAAACCAAGTGCTTTACTAAAGGAAGGTGACCTTGTATCGGTTAGGGGGAAAGGCAGGGTGCTCGTTAACCGAGTATTAGGAGAAACAAAAAAAGGGAATAAAAAAGTACTTATACATAAATTTATATAGGAAGGAATGAAAATATAATGATAACACCCATGGAGATACATAATAAGGAATTTAAGCGTAAAGTACGAGGCTATGATCAAGATGAGGTTGACGAATTTTTAGATAAAATCGTTGTTGATTATGAAAAGCTGTACAGAGAAAATGCCGAATTAAAGGATAAGATCAATTTGCAAAATGAAAAAATGGAACACTATACGAATTTGGAAAATACATTACAAAATACATTATTAATGGCACAAAAGGCATCAGAGGATATCGAAAAAAATGCAAGAAAGCAAGCAGAAAATATTATCCAAGAAGCAGAAAACCAGGGAAAAAGTATTCTTGAAGAAGCCAATAAAGAAATTATAAATATTATAAAGAAAAAAGAAGAATTGGTAAAAGATGTTAAAATATTTAAAACCAAAGTAAGCACTTTATTAGAAACACAAAAAGAAATATTAAATGAAATAGATGACATTGATAATAGAAAGGAATATGTAGAAGAAGAGATAGAATTTAATAATTAAGTTTTTCTATATATTTAATCTAGTAAATTTAATGTAAATAAGGGATGAATAAAAATAAGTGGGGAATTAATATTAATATTAATTCCCCACTTATTTTTATTAAAAAAGAAATATAGAGAGATAATATAAATATATACAAGTACTATCAAGGAGGTCTAATTGTGCAAGACCCTCAAGAGTTATTGGAAAAGATAAATGATAAAATGGAGAATATTTCAGTGCAATTAGAAAAGTCCAAAATAGAAGACTATGTTGATTTTATGCATAATTGGAAGAAACTTTTAATCAATAACTTTTTAGGCGGACTAGCAAGAGGAGTGGGGATGGCCATAGGATTTTCCGTACTAGGAGCATTAATCATATATCTTTTACGATATTTGGTATTGTTAAATCTGCCTATTATAGGAAGATTTATTTCTGAAGTGGTCAGAATAGTTCAAAATAACATATAAAAAACGAAGAGGTGATATCAATGGAGAAGAAGAAATTAAGACTTTATAAAGAACTACTTTTAAAAGAGAGAAGAGCAACTTTAAATACATTGGATAACATGGAAGAAAACCAATTCAATACTAATTTGAAGGATGAAGTAGATGAATTGTCAGTTTATGATAATCATCCAGCAGATATAGGAACAGAGACTTACCAAATGGAACTGAACTTTGCCCTAGAAAATCATGAAAAAGAGGCCCTTAGAAATATCCATGATGCATTAGAAAAAATTGAAAAAGGAAACTATGGTATGTGTGAAATATGCGGCAAGAATATTAAAGAAGAACGTCTTAAAGTAGCACCCTCTGCAAAATTCTGTCTAGAATGTTCAGAAGAAAGACAAATTCCCAAGGATAATGAAGAGGATAGACCTGTTGAGGAGGAGGTGCTTTTTCCCCCTTTTGGGAGAACCGACACTGATTATGATGATTCAGTTATTTATGATGGTGAAGATGCATGGCAGGATGTTGAGCAATATTCCACAGCTACTAAAATTGGCCGCAGAGATGAAGATAGAGGTGCAGTAGAAGAAGTAGAGCAGATATCCAACCAACAATATAAAGATCAATTGCCAGATTAATAGCCTATGGGAATTGTATAATCTAACCGATTTATGGTATAATCTGTAGGATAAAAATTATATAGCGGTGATGCATTTGGAAAATGGTATTGTATTAAATGTGGAAACAGAGGATGAAGGGAAAAGATTGGATATATACTTATCCGATCATATAAAGGATTATTCTAGAAATTCTATAAAGAAACTTATTAATGATGAGAATATCAAAGTGAATAATTTTTTTGTTAAGGCTAGTTATAAAGTGAAACCTAAGGATAATGTAGAAATTATATTTCCCACAACAACAGAGATAGCAATAGAGCCTCAAAATATACCCTTAGACATTGTATATGAGGATGATGATATTATTGTTATTAACAAGCCCAAAGGTATGGTAGTCCATCCAGCACCAGGCAATTATAGGGATACCTTAGTTAATGCTTTATTATATTATACACCGTCCTTATCCCAAATAAATGGAAGCTTACGGCCAGGGATTGTCCATCGGATTGACAAGGATACTTCTGGATTATTAGTGGTGGCAAAAACCGATACTGCCCATATAAAGCTAGCTCAGGAACTAAAGGAGCATAATATTACCAGAAAATATAGGGCATTAACAGAGGGCGTCATAAAAGAGGATTGTGGAAGAATTGATGAGCCCATAGGCAGGCATCCCATAGATCGAAAAAGAATGGCTGTTGTGTCTAAAAATGGGAAAAGAGCGATTACCCACTATAAGGTTTTAGAAAGGTTTGATAAAAATACTTTAATAGAGGCCAAATTAGAAACGGGAAGAACCCATCAGATTCGTGTTCATATGGAACATATAGGCCATCCCATAGTGGGAGATCCAGTGTATGGATATAGGAAGCAAAAGTTTAACTTAAAGGGGCAATTACTCCATGCTAAGGAACTGAGTTTTCTCCATCCAATCACCAATGTACCCCTAAAGTTTAAATGCAACCTACCAGAAGACTTTTTAAAAATTATCAATATACTAAGGGTTAAGTAAATTTACTTAACCCTTTTTATTGATAAAATATTTTCTTCTTTAGGGGTGATGAATATGGTTTTATTGTGGTCATAAATAACCATTCCCGGCTTTGCTCCCTTGGGCTTTCTAACATATTTTATTTGAGTAAAATCTATAGGAACGTTACTGGATTTTTTAGCCTTACTGTAATAGGCAGCCAAGGAAGCTGCTTCTAATAAAGTTTTTTCAGGGATATCATGATAAGAGAGATTTTTCACGACCACATGAGAACCTGGTATATCCTTAGTATGAAACCATATATCCTTGTCTGAGGAAGCCCTAAGGGTTAAATGATCATTTTGACGGTTGTTTTTTCCCACATAGATGTCATAACCATCACTGGATTTAAAATGCAATGGCGAAGAAGATTTGACTTTAACAGTATTTTTTTTGCTAACAGGAGATAAATAGCCTTCTTTTCTTAATTCTTCTTTAATCTCTTCAATATCTTCATGATCGGTTGTATTTTCTATATTGGCTACTTGGCTTTCGAGATAGTAGATTTCGTCTTTGGTGTATCTTATTTGGATTTCTAACTGCAGAGCAGCATTTTTACTTTTATTATATTTTTTAAAATATTTTTGTGCATTTTCCGAGGGAGTAAGATTGGGGTTAAGGGGAATTTCAACCTCCTCTTGATGTTCTGAATAAAAGTTTAATAGAGTAGCTTTGTCCAATCCCTTTTTAATAGAATAAATGTTGGAAATAATCAATTCCCCATATAATTTATAAATTTCAGCTTCTTTGGATAATTGATATTCTTCTTGTTGAACTCCTAATTTTTTATAATTTCTATCTAATTTATTTTGCAGAAGATGTAATAATCCACTATTTTTTTGTTTTATTCTTTCTAACTTATCTCTTTCATAATAGAACTGTTCCAAAAGCATAGAGATAGAGTTGAAATTTTTAGTCATTAGAGATTGATATTGTCTGAGAGGTATAGGTGAAAAATCTATCAATTTTGTTTGATTTTCATTATATATCATAACAGGCATAAACTCTTTATTTTTTACTTGATCTATGACTTCTAAAAAGCATCGTAATAAATAGTTTTTTTGCTCTATAGATAAACTTTGCATAGGTGTGTCATAGTGAATGTGGCTTCTATAACAAATCTCCCTAGAGATAATTGGGCTAATGCCAGTAAAATTTTCTAAAAGGAACTTTTCTATTTTTTTATTTGGAGGATAGTCATCTATTAAAGATGTGATCTCCTTTTCTCCTACTTCTAATGGGTTGATTTTATTGTGATTGGGTGGATAAATATATTCTTTGCCAGGCAAAACCTGCCTGTATCGACTGATATTTGAACCCACTTTTTTTATGCTATCTATGATGATATTGGTTTTTTTATTTAAAAGGATGATATTACTGTGACGTCCCATAATTTCTATAATCAGGGATCTCACCACTCTATCTCCTAATTCATTTAGAGTTTCGATATCCATCTCAATTATTCTATCCATAGAGAATTGATCTATGGATAGGATTCTGCCCCTGGATAAGATCTTTCTAAGCAACATACAAAAATTAGGAGGGGAAAGGGGATTAGCTTTAGATTTTTCTGTTAGATATACTCTGGGATTATTAGGATTAGCAGAAAGTAGCAATGTGCATTTATCCCTTTTGTTACTAATATTAATATGTATTTCATCTCTTTCAGGCTGATATATTTTATCTATCCGTCCATCTATAAGTCTGCCGGATAATTCATCTATTAAGGCTATCGTAGTAATACCGTCAAATGCCATAAAAATCCTCCTTATTATATGATTAATTCATTTTAACATTTAATCATATAATTATAAAGGAATCCTTATAATATACAAAAACAAGATTAAAAATTATATAAACTTTAGCTTTATGGTATAATACATAAATAAGTGATCATTATTTTTAAAAACAAAAAATATATAAATGTATACATGATCAAAGATACAAACATCTCAAAGAGGGTTAGTTTATGAAATTTACTAAAATGCATGGATTAGGTAATGACTTTGTCCTAATAGAGGATAGGGAAGAAAAACTCAATCTTACTCCAAAACAAATTTCACATATTTGTCATAGACATTTAGGTGTAGGTGCAGATGGGCTTATCCTCATTCAACCTTCTAATAAGTGTGCTGTAAAAATGGTTTTTTATAATCAGGATGGTAGTAGAGCGGCTATGTGTGGAAATGGAGTTCGCTGTTTTGCCAAGTATGTATATGATCACGGAATAGTTCAAGAAACGTGTTTTTCCATTGAAACTAGGGCTGGAAAAACCAATGTAAAAATTATTGAGCAAAAAAATGCGGATACAATAGTACAGGTAAATATGGGAAAGGTAGATTATAATCCTTCCAATATTCCAATGAATATTGATAAAAAAGATGCTTTGGATGAAGTAGTGTATATTAATAATCAAGAAATTGTTTTTTCTTCAGTATTAGTGGGTGTTCCCCACTCCATCATAGAGGTGGATCATTTAGAAACTTATCCTGTTGAAAGAATAGGTCGGACTCTAGAAAATCATCCCTTATTTCCGGAAAAAACCAATGTGAATTTCATAGAGATTGTCAATCGCAAAGAAGTGAGGGGAGTAACTTGGGAAAGAGGAGTAGGACTCACTCTAGCCTGTGGTACGGGAGCCTGTGCTATTGCTGCAGTATTAAAAGAGAAGAGAAGGATAGATTCCCCCGTCAGGGTACATTTGCCAGGAGGGACACTAGAAATAAATTTTGCGGGGGAACATATATTAATGACGGGACCGGCTGAGGAAGTTTTTACAGGAAATTTATCTTAGAAGAAGGATTATTATATTTTGTATAGAATTTTAAATTTTATATGAAAGCAGCTATGGTCGTATTTATACATTAGGAAAGTTTGATTCCTTGCAAGCAAGACAAATTTTACGACTTTATAAAAAAATATTGAATGTTTTTGGAAGGATGAATATAATGAAAAGCATGACCGGTTTTGGAAGAGGAGAATCAAAAGATAATCATTATGATTTTTCCGTGGAAATTAAAACCATCAACAATAGATATCGGGATTTTTCCATACGTATGCCTCGACAACTAAATAGTATAGAGGATAGGATTCGAAGGAAAATTAATGAATTTGTTGCCCGAGGAAGAATTGAAGTACATATTCGGTTCCAATCTTTGAAGGAGCAGGAAAAAAAGGTAAAAATAGATTTAGCCTTGTTAAAAGGATATTATAGCGCTTTAAATCAAATAAAAAATACATTTCCAATGCTAGAAAAAGATATTGGTATAGAGTTAATGGCTCGGTTTCCTGAAGCTATTCAAGTGGAAGACAATGAATATGATGTAGAAGAGCTTTGGGAATCTTTAAAAGGAGCACTCAATAAAGCACTAATCCAATTAGATTCTGCTAGAATAGAAGAAGGAAATAATTTAAAGAAAGATTTGCTTTACCGATGTGAAATAATCGAAAAAAAAGTAGAAAATATTGATGCTTTGGCACCAGAGATTGAAAATGAGTATAAAAAACGCCTTGCCGAAAAGATCATTGAATATACCGGCAATTTTGAAATAGATGAAACTAGACTAATGACAGAAGTGGCGATATTTGCTGATAAGTCTAATATCACTGAAGAAATTATTAGATTATATAGCCATATGAAACAATTTAAGAATACTTTTAAAAATGAACTTGTAGGGAGAAAGCTTGATTTTATTGTCCAAGAAATGAATAGGGAAATTAATACAATCGGCTCTAAGGGAAATTCATATTCCATATCTAGAGAAGTGGTAGATATTAAAAGTGAATTAGAAAAAATTCGCGAGCAAATACAAAATATTGAATAAAGAGAGGTATAGTTATGTCAATAAAACTGATAAATATTGGATTTGGAAACATTGTATCTGCCAATAGGCTTATTGCAATTGTTAGTCCCGAATCAGCACCAATTAAGAGAATTATTCAGGAAGCAAGGGAAAGAGGAATGTTGATAGATGCAACTTATGGACGTAGAACTAGGGCAGTAATCATCACCGATAGTGATCATATTATTTTATCAGCTGTTCAACCAGAAACTGTAGCCCATCGATTGGATAATAAAGATAATAATACAATTGAGGATCAAAATGTCTAAGTGGGAATGCAGGGAAAATATACAAAAAGGACTCTTAATCGTTATTTCCGGCCCTTCTGGTGCCGGAAAGGGTACAGTGTGTAAAGCTTTGCTTAAAGAGGTTCCAAAATTGAAATTGTCCATATCAACGACTACTAGAAAACCACGTCCAAGGGAAATAGATGGTATTAATTATAATTTTATAGAAAAAGAAGAATTTAAAGAAATGGTGCAGAGAAATGCATTTTTAGAATATGCAATGGTTTATAATAATTATTATGGAACACCAAAAGATAAAGTGATGAATGAATTGCAAATGGGAAAGGATGTCATATTAGAAATTGACATACAAGGAGCCTTAAAGGTTAAATCAGAATTCCCAGAGGGAGTCTTTATATTTGTAATGCCACCCTCTATGGAAGAATTGAAGAATAGAATTACCAAAAGGGGTACAGAAACAAAAGAAGAATTGACAAAGCGTTTTCAGGCGTCTTATGAAGAAATTAATTATGTATCTAAATATAACTATATCGTTATAAATGACGAGATTGATGATGCAGTAGAAAAAATAAAATCAATCTTGATTGCTGAAAAATGTAGAGTAGATAGATTGAAAGATTCTATAGATAAGATTGTAAGGAGGAAAATATAATGATAAAACCATCTTTAAGATCCCTGTTAAAAGAAGTAGATAATAAATATTCCTTAGTCGTAATTACGGCCAAAAGGGCTAGACAGCTGGTTGCTGGCAAAGAAGCTTCCATTGATATAGAAAGCAATAATCCAGTAACGATTTCTACAAATGAAATTGACAAAGGATTAATAGAGTATACTCCATATGATGGAGATGAAAATTAACGGAGGTATTTTATGTTAAAGGGTAAAACAATCGTGCTAGGAGTGACTGGAGGTATTTCGGCATATAAATCAATAGATTTAGTAAGTCGTTTAAAAAAATTAGGGGCTGATATCCATGTCATTATGACAGAGGCGGCCACAAAATTAGTTACTCCCTTAAGCTTTCAAACCTTATCTCAAAATGTAGTAGTTGTTGATACCTTCCAAAACATAAAATATTGGGAGGTAGAACATATAAGTTTGGCTCAAAAGGCGGATTTATTTGTTGTTGCACCTGCCACGGCGAATATTATAGGGAAAATAGCTAATGGTATAGCAGATGATATGCTGTCAACTACAATAATGGCTACCAAAGCACCTAAACTTATTGTGCCCGCTATGAATACACAGATGTATCTAAATCCTATTGTAGAGGGAAATATGAAAAAGCTAAGAGACTTGGGTTATTATCTTATGCAACCTGAATCAGGACATTTAGCCTGTGGGGATGTAGGAATAGGTAAATTACCTTCACCAATGGCCATTGAACAAGAAATTGTGAGTTTCTTTAGCAAGAATATGGATCTGAAGGAAAAAAAAATCTTAATTACTGCAGGACCAACCCGTGAACCTATTGATCCAGTGCGCTATATTACCAATCATTCTTCAGGAAAAATGGGATATGCCCTAGCTGCCCAGGCGCAAAGTAGAGGGGCAGAAGTTATGTTAGTTTCGGGACCAACTTCATTGGAAGTTCCTAAGGGAATAGAATATTATCCTGTAACCACTGCCAAGGAAATGTATAATAAAGTGATGGAATTATATAGATCGGCTCATATTATTATTAAAGCAGCGGCAGTAGCAGATTATAGCCCTAATGAAATCTCTAATCAAAAAATCAAGAAGAATAGTAGTGAAATATCATTATCCCTAAGGAAAAATTCTGATATTGCATATGAATTGGGAAAGGTTAAAGAAAATAGAATCTTAATTGGATTTGCAGCTGAAACTGAAAATTTAATCAATAATGCAAAGACTAAGATTTTAAAAAAGAATCTAGACTTTATTGTAGCAAATGATTTAACACAAGAGGGTGCTGGATTTAGAGGAGATACAAATATTGTTAAGATCATAAATAAAAGTGGAAATACTATAAGCTTGCCAAAGATGTCTAAAGAAGAAGTTGCCAATACAATATTAGATGAAGCGATAAAAATACTATAATAAAGCGTACAAAAGTACGCTTTATTATTATTTAGAATTATTAAGAGGATGATGTATATGATAAGCCAATATGCCCAAGTAATCATAAATCAACCTAGCATTCATATAGACCAGTACTTTGACTATAAAATACCGACTGCCCTATTGGGGGAAATTCAGGAGGGTCAAAGGGTGATCGTTCCCTTTGGACGGGGCGATAGAACAGTAGATGCTTTTGTTGTTGGAATTAAAGACCATTGTGATATAGAAGATAATAAAATAAAAGAAATTATACAAATTATAGAGGAGGCGCCTACCTTAACGGCTAATCAGCTGAAATTGGCCAAATGGATTAGAGATTATTATATATGCTTACATATTGAAGCATTGCAAGTGATGATACCCGGTGGAATGAATATAGTAAAAAAGGAAAGGGTATTTTTAAACCTTGCCAGAATAACTGAAAAATGTATAGGGAAAAATAATACATTGGAAAGTAAAGTAGTCCAGTATATTCAAGAACAAAATAGACCCATGGATCTAGATACAATATATAGGACATTTCCAGGCCAAGAGAACAAAAGAAGAATAAAAAAAATGGTTAGGGAAAACTATTTGGATGTACAAGAGAAATTCTATATGGGCATTAGAGAAAAAGAAGAGAAATACATCATGTTATCAGGAAAATATAAAAGCCAAGAAGATTACCTTAAGGAGATTAAAAATACAGCGCATAAACAGAGAGAAATAATTATGCATCTAGATCATTTTCCCTATAAATTAAGGGATATAAAAAATAAACTCAATATTTCTAATAGCTCTATAGAAAGTTTACTTAAAAAAGAATTAATTAGTATCACTTCAAAAATGGTATTT
This sequence comes from Irregularibacter muris, assembly GCF_024622505.1. Taxonomy (NCBI): domain Bacteria; kingdom Bacillati; phylum Bacillota; class Clostridia; order Eubacteriales; family Eubacteriaceae; genus Irregularibacter; species Irregularibacter muris. Next base: position 355,303 of record NZ_JANKAS010000002.1, on the reverse strand, counting down.
CGAAACCCTTATCATAACAGAAATTTTCAAAACCCTAGAAAAACGCTAACAGGGGAACAAAAAAATATTATTGAGCAATTTGAGTATTTGATTAAAAAGCCTTCTCAGAAAATGCTTATTCATGGGGTAACTGGAAGTGGGAAAACCGAAATATATTTAAATATGATTGAAAAAATGCTAAAAATGGGAAAACAATCTATTCTTTTGGTACCCGAGATTTCCTTAACGCCCCAAATGGTAGAGCGAGTCATTGGTCGTTTCGGTGAACAGGTATCTGTTCTACATAGTCATTTATCCCATGGGGAAAAATACGATCAGTGGAAAAGGATTAAGGCTGGAAAAACAAATATTGTGGTAGGAGCCCGATCGGCTATCTTTGCCCCATTAAAAAGCCTAGGACTAATCATTATTGATGAGGAACATGAAACAAGTTATAAGTCTTCCAATAGGCCGAGATATCACGCCAAAGAAGTTGCAGAAAAATTGTGCGAAATTGTAGATTGTCATCTAGTATTAGGAAGTGCTACCCCTTCTATTGAAAGTTATCATAGCACTGAGAACAGGGAGTATCATTTATTATCCCTTAAAAATAGAATAGATCATATCCCAATGCCAGATATTACCCTAGTGGATATGAGAAATGAACTAAAAGAAGGGAACTATTCCATATTAAGTAAAGAACTTAGAAGAGCCATAGAGCAAAATCTTCAAGAGAAACATCAAAGTATTTTATTTTTAAATCGGAGGGGCTATTCTACCTTTGTGTCATGTAGGAAATGTGGGTATGTGGAAAAATGCCCAAAATGTGATGTCTCATTAACTTATCATCAAAACAATCATAGGTTGCTATGTCATTATTGTGGCTATACTAAACCAACTCCAAAGATATGTCCCTGCTGTAAAAGTAGAAAAATTAGATTTTTTGGAACAGGCACACAAAAAGTGGAGACCATTATAAAAAAAGAATTCCCTCAGGCTAGGATATTACGTATGGATGTCGATACAACTAGGAAAAAAGGATCTCATGATCAGATAATCAATGCTTTTAAAAACCAGGAGGCGGATATCCTTATAGGCACTCAAATGATTTCTAAAGGGTTGGATTTTCCTAGAGTAACATTGGTAGGAGTAATTATTGCAGATACATCATTGAATTTGCCTGATTTTCGTGCAGCTGAGCGTACCTTCCAATTAACAACTCAGGTAGCTGGTAGAGCAGGTAGAAGTGTTCTTTCGGGTCAGGTTATCGTACAAACTTATGAGCCCAGCCATTATAGCCTAATCCATGCCCAACAGCACGATTATGATAATTTTTACAAGGAAGAAATAAATCTAAGAAGAGAAATGCAGTATCCTCCCTTCAAAAAATTAATCAACATCGTGTTTACTGGTGAAGATGAAGAAAGTTTAATAAGAAAGATAAACACATTTTACCTTCAGTTAACCGATTATTTAAGAGAGGCAGGGAAAGGACATCTAATCAATGATATATTTAAACCTGTGCCGTGTTCTATATCCAAGATTAAGAATAAATATAGATGGCATCTTATTATAAAAACAAATGACCTTTTACTCTTTAGTCATATTCTAAAAAAGGGGTATCCTAAAGGAGTAGAAGAAAGTAATAATCTTAATATTGCTATTGACATTAATCCTATGAGCATAATATGATTTATAAAATATATTATGATAAAATAGGAGTAGAAACGTGGAAAGAATAAGGAGGAAGAATATGGCTATAAGAAATATTCGTTTAGATGCAGACCCAATATTGAGAAAAAAATCTCGACCAATAGATAAAGTAGACGATAAGATAAAAATATTGGCTGAAGATATGCTTGAGACCATGTATCATGCTGAAGGAGTTGGACTTGCAGCTCCCCAGGTGGGGATATTAAAAAGGTTAGTTGTAATTGATGTGGGTGAGGGGCCAGTTGTCATAGTAAATCCCCAAATTATTCATGATGAAGGACAACAGCAAGTAGTTGAGGGATGTTTAAGTATTCCCGGAAAATCTGGAGTAGTTGACAGACCTAAAAAAGTAATTGTAAAGGGCATAGATATAGAGGGGCAAGAAGTTCAACATGAAGCGGAAGGTTTCTTAGCCCAGGCTTTTTGTCATGAGATAGATCATTTAGATGGGATATTATTTACAGATAAAGTGATAAGATATATTGATAAGTAGGTGATTATTTTGAATATTGTATTTATGGGTACGCCAGACTTTGCTGTACCATCTTTATCGGCACTAATAAAAAGTAAACATAAAATTTTATCGGTTATTACTCAACCAGATAGGCCTAGTGGTAGGGGGAAAAAACTTAAAATGCCCCCAGTAAAGGAAGTGGCATTGGAACATAATATACAGGTACTACAACCTAAAAAAATAAGGGAGGAGTCCTTTATTTCAAGTCTTAAAGCATTAAAACCTGATATTATAGTGGTTATTGCCTACGGACAGATTTTACCAAAGGAAATTCTAACTATTCCTGAAAAGGGATGTGTAAATGTGCATGCTTCTTTACTTCCTGCGTATAGGGGAGCCGCCCCCATTCATTGGGCAATTATAAAGGGAGAGAAAAAGACAGGAATTACCACTATGTATATGGATGAAGGACTAGACACTGGAGATATGATTCTAAAGGACGAAGTAGAAATTAAAGAGGATATGACCGCTGGGGAACTTCATGATGTATTGGCAAATTTAGGAGCAAAAACTCTACTGAATACCTTAGATAATATTGAAAATGATAAGATTATATCCATACCCCAAGATCATACAATGCATACCTATGCACCTATGTTAGATAAGAATGTTGGAAAAATTGATTGGTCACAGTCGGCTGATCATATTTTTAACTTAATAAGGGGTACCAATCCATGGCCTGGAGCATTTACAGAATTATTAGGGAAGAAAATGAAAGTTTGGAAAGCTGGTATTTTTGATGATTATAAGGATGTCTCTGGAAAACCAGGTGAAATTTTACAGCATATTCCTCATGTAGGTTGGATTGTAAAGACAGGTGATGGCTGTATAGTTATCTCCCAAATACAAATGCCTAATGGAAAAAGAATGAGTGTAGATGCCTTTGTGTTGGGTAATCAGATTCAAAAGGGTACTATTTTAGGTCAAGGTAGATGTGAATAGGATGAATAGTAAAGTAAAAAAAGATTATAGGTTATTTGCCCAACTATTAGCAGCTACAATCTTTACCATACTTTTATTTGCTATAGTCTTAGGCATATTTATTATTACGGATAATCTAAACATCTATCACAATGCATTAATGTTTTTTCTGATTCTTTTAATAATAAGCTTGTTCTCTATTATGGTTGCTGGTATAACTATATTGTTTTCTAATCCGAATAAGAAGTCAAATCCATTGTTTTTAAAATGGTTAAAAAAGTCTTTTGTAGTTTTTTATCCCCTCATTTATATGATCGGAAACTTAATGGGCATAGAAAAAGATAGAATAAGAGGGGAGTTTGCTCAGGTCAATAACTATATAGTCAGTAAAGAAAGGATAAAGGTCAAGGCAAATGAAATACTAATATTATCCCCCCATTGTATCCAGTGGGCAAACTGTCCCCATAAAATTACCAATAACATATATAACTGCAAAATGTGTGGTCGTTGTGCTGTAAAAGATTTAATAGAATTATCTACAAAATATGGGACACAATTTGCTATTGTAACAGGGGGTACCTTGGCACGAAGTACCATTATTGACAGAAAACCTAAAGCTATAGTAGCGATCGCATGTGAACGAGATTTATCAAGTGGTATACAAGATATAAAAATAATACCAATTTTAGGAGTGGTAAATGAGAGGCCAGAAGGCCCCTGTCATAATACCATGGTTAGTATAACAAAGGTAGAAGAGGCAATATTATATTTTTTGAATGGGGAGGAATAAAGAATGCTATATTGGGGAGATATGAGTTTTATCTTATTGATTCCAGCTATGATATTTGCAATATATGCCCAAGGAAAGGTAAAAACAACCTTTGATAGATATTTAAGAGTAAGGAATAGTCGAGGATATACTGGCATGCAGGTAGCAAGAAGAATTTTAGATTCTCAAGGTCTATATGATGTGCCTATAGAGTTAACTGGAGGACATTTAAGTGATCATTATGATCCAAGAAAAAAAGTATTAAGATTGTCCAATGCTGTATATAATGGCTCTTCGGTAGCATCTGTAGGGGTAGCGGCCCATGAAGTAGGTCATGCCATACAACATGCTAAGGGCTATGCACCGCTTATGATTAGAAATTTCATAGCTCCTATAGCAAGTTTTGGTTCCCAAGCAGCTTGGTTTCTTTTTGTCATTGGCTTAATGTTTCCAGCTACGGGAATGATGGATATTGGGATATTGTTTTTCTTGGTAGCGGTACTCTTTCAAATTATTACCTTGCCTGTAGAATTTAATGCCAGCAATAGAGCTATAGGATTATTAGAAAACCAAGGACTATTATCATCAGGTGAATTGGTACCCACTAAAAAGGTTCTTCAAGCAGCAGCATTGACCTATGTAGCGGCAACCGTAGTAGCACTGTCACAGTTATTGAGGCTATTAATGATAAGGGGTAGAAGAGATTAAATGAAGAATAACATATTGGTAGATAGACCTAGAGAGATAGCCTTAAAAGTTCTATATGATGTGAATGTAAATAATGCATATAGCAACATAAGCTTAAAAAATGCTTTAAATACGTCTGATCTAAGTGCAATAGATCGGGCTTTTATTACCCAATTGGTCTATGGTGTTGTAAGAAATAAATCTAGAATTGATTGGATAATTTCAAAGTTTTCAAAAACACCCATTAAAAAAATATCTCCATGGGTACAAAACATTTTACGTTTGGGAATTTATCAAATCGTTTTTTTAGATAAAGTTCCTAAGTCGGCAGCAGTAAATGAAAGTGTAAAATTAGGAAAGAAATATGGGCATCATAAAATAGGAGGCTATATTAATGGTGTGCTGAGACATATTATAAGAGCCAATAGCGGTGACTTAATGCCTGAAAGAAATGATGAAATTAAATATTTATCTATTATCTATTCCCATCCAAAATGGTTAGTAAAAAAATATATTGAGGATTTTGGCCCAATAGCTGCCAAAGAAATTCTAGAAAAAAATAATTTAAGTCCCGATATCACTATAAGAACGAACACCCTAAAGATTTCTAGGGAGGAGCTTATGGAATTGCTATCCCAGGAAGGTTTTGAAGTTAAGAAAGGGAAATGGTGTGCAGAAGCAATTATTGTCCATAACATTTCAAATATTGAAGACAGCCCAAGCTTTAAAAAGGGGTTATTTCAAATCCAAGATCAAAGCTCAATGTTGGTTGCCCATATTTTAAATCCACTGGAAGATCAGCTGGTCATAGACACTTGTGCCGCTCCCGGTGGAAAGACCACTCATATTGCTCAGATAATGAAAAATACGGGTAAAGTTATTGCAAGAGATATTTATCAGCATAAATTAACTATTGTTAAAAAGAACGTTGAAAGATTAGGAATAACTAATATTCAATTAGAGGACTTTGATGCTCTAAAAATAGATGAGAAACTATTTAATAAAGCAGATAGGGTATTGGTTGACGCCCCCTGTTCTGGTTTAGGTATCATAAGGAGAAAACCAGACCTAAAATGGAATAAAAACCCTGAGGATATTGCAAGTATTAGAGAAATGCAAATAAAAATTCTACAAAATGCCTCTAATTATGTAAAGAAAGATGGCTTTTTAGTTTACAGCACATGCACGATTAATCCCGAAGAAAACCAGGATATTATAGAAGGATTTTTAGACAGCAATTCATCATTTAAATTATTGCCTATAGAAGCAATAGCAGATCCAATGAAAACCCATGAAGAAATTCAAAAGGGGTATTTGCAGATTTTTCCTCACGTCGACGACATCGATGGCTTTTTTATATGTAGGATGCAAAGAATATAACGTGATAAAACCCCATTAAATCGTATAATGGGGTTTTATCATGTTATCAATAAAAAGGTCTTGAGTATCCTGGATAGCTGCCCCGTCTAAATAATCTAGACAATAGAAGTACTAGAATAATATTTCTTACTGTATTTTGATCTCGATACCCCCGTTGTAGAGCTTGTGGATAGAGACCATTATATCTTCTCATAATGCTATCAACAAGTTCATCCATCTGATAAGGACTTAAATCATCTCTCCCCCATTTATCCAATTCTTCTTCGATTAGTGGCAACATTGTATTATATAAATCTGGATACATATAGGCGTATTGGGAAGCAAGCCAATCATAATAGTTCATAGTAGATCTCCTTTCAGTATAGGAAATTTTATATTTGAGTAATCTAATCATAAATATTGATATTCCTAATAATAATATATTCTTATCCCCATGATTGTGTTATAGATAAAAGTAAATGTTTGTTGTAAAGAAGATATTTGATATAATAGGATTGTTTATTGTTGCAATAAAAGTAAAAGATAAAAAAGGAGATAAAAATTTGAGTAAAAACAACCTGCTGGGAATGGATATACAGGAATTAAATAGGGTTGTTAAGAATTATAGGCAACCTAAATATCGGGGGAAACAATTGTTTCAATGGATATATAAAGGAATCAATAGTATTGATGAGATAACCAATTTACCTAATGATTTCAAGGAAAAACTAGACAAAGAATATTATATTTTTAGATTGAAAATTGTAGAAAAGTATCAAGGAATAGATGGGAGAACAATTAAGTTATTATTTGCTTTGGAAGATGACAACATTATAGAAAGTGTAGTAATGAAATATAATTATGGAAATACAATCTGCATTTCTACTCAAGTGGGTTGTAGAATGGGGTGTTCCTTTTGTGCTTCTACTTTAGATGGCAAGACCCGTAATTTATCTGCTGGGGAAATGCTAGATCAGGTTTTAAAAGCCCAAGAAGTAATAGGAGAGAGAATATCCAATATCGTATTAATGGGCAGTGGAGAACCCTTAGACAATATGGAAGAAGTTCTGAAATTTCTACACCTAGTCAATCATCCAGACTCATTGAATATAGGCCAAAGGCACATTACTTTATCTACTTGTGGTTTAGTACCTGAGATAATTCAACTAGCAGATGAAAATCTTCAAATCAATTTATCCATTTCCCTTCATGCTTCCAATGATATCCAGAGGATGGAAATCATGCCGATAGCTAAAAAATATAAATTGGATGAACTAATGAAAGCCTGTCAATATTATATTAAAAAAACAAATAGAAGAATAACCTTTGAGTATGCGTTAATTCATGATAAAAATGATCAAATAAGAGATGCTGAGATACTTGGAAGTCTATTGAAGGGGCTACTTTGTCATGTTAATCTTATTCCTATTAACCCTATAAAGGAAAGAGATTTTCAACAAAGTACAAAGGGTCAAATTCAGGTCTTTAAGGAAAAATTAGAATCCTTTAAAATACCTACAACCATAAGAAAGGAAATGGGAAGTAATATTAATGCGGCTTGTGGCCAATTGAGAAAGGGATATCTTGATTCAATGAAAAAATAAGATGCTGAAGAGGTTATATGATTCTACAATATAGTGAGGTGTTAAAATGAAAATTGGTTACAAAAGCGACGTTGGTAGGATAAGAGAAAATAATGAAGATTCATTATTGGTAATACAAGAACATTCTCCTGATTATTGCGTGTTTGCAGTTGCAGATGGAATGGGTGGTCATCAAGCGGGTGAGGTGGCAAGCGCTATGGCTATTGAAGGACTTAAAAAATTTTTCGTTAAACAGAATATTATTAATAAAACATACCAAAAGAGCGAGCGTATTCAAAAGCTCATAAATAATATAAATTCTAATATCTATAATGTGTCCTTAGAAAAACCAGAATTACATGGAATGGGTACGACACTTACTTCTGTTCTTTATAGACAAAATCAACTATACATAAGCCATATTGGGGATAGTAGAGTATATAGAATAAATGATGAGGGTATAGAACAACTCACAGAGGATCATTCCTTGGTTGCAGGGTTAATTAGGGAAGGCACCATTACTAAAGAACAAGCAAGATCTCATCCACAAAAAAATGTTATAACCCGGGCCATAGGTACAGATTTAAATGTTAAATCTGATACGTATCATTATACATTACAGGATGAAGATATTATTCTGCTTTGTACAGATGGACTATCTAACTTAGTTTCGGAGAGTGAGATTAAGCATATTATAGAAAGTAACGTAGACCTTCAAGAAGCTGCTAATTCCTTAGTTCAATTGGCAAATGCCAAGGGTGGAACTGACAATATTACTTTAATTATTTTTCAATGTTAGGTGGTGAATAGACAAATGTTAGTAGGTAAACTATTGGGAAACCGTTATGAACTAATAGAAGAAGTTGGACAAGGCGGAATGGCTATTGTATATAGAGCAAAAGATCAATTATTAAATAGATTTGTAGCCGTTAAAATATTAAGACAAGAATTTATCCATGATGAACAATTTATAAAAAAATTCAAAAGAGAATCCCAAGCAGCTGCAAGCCTTTCTCATCCTAATGTTGTGAACATATATGATGTAGGCGTACAAGAAAATATTCATTATATAGTCATGGAGCTAGTTAAGGGAAAAACTTTAAAAGAATATATTGTGGAGAATAAAAAACTCTCCTGGGAAAAAGCTGTAGATATAGCTATTCAAATTGCTTCAGCTTTAGATCATGCCCATAAAAATCATATTATTCATAGAGATATTAAACCCCATAATATTATTATCACAAATGATAACATGGCCAAAGTTACAGACTTTGGAATTGCTAGAGCAATAACAAGTTCTACTTTGACCCAAGTAGAGGATACAATGGGATCAGTGCATTATTTTTCTCCAGAACAAGCACGGGGTGGTTTTGTAAATGAAAAATCAGACTTGTATTCCTTGGGAATAGTTTTATATGAGATGGTAATAGGTGAGGTGCCATTTAATGGAGAAACATCGGTGTCAGTGGCATTACAACATCTGCAAGGGGAATTAATGGCCCCTATTGAAAAAAATAATACTATTCCTGAAGGTTTAAATGAAATCATAATGCGATTATTAAAAAAGAATTCTGAAGAAAGATATCCTAATGCACAGGATTTAATTAAAGATTTAAAAAAGATTTTAGTAGAACCTAATTGGAATACATTCAAAAAATTTGATGAAAATGCACCTACTCAGATTACTCCTATTATAGCTACAAAGGAAAGTAATAATGAATTAAAAAAGGTGGAAGAAGAGGAAGAAGAGATTGAAGAGATAGAAGAAGAAAAAAATAGAAAGAATAAAAGAAAACGCAAATGGATAATCATTTTTTCTCTGGTTGCTTTCTTTGTTCTAGCTAGTATTCTAGGAGCCTTAGCAGTTTCCCTAGGGGATTATTTCATGGTTAAGGAAATAGAAGTTCCAAATGTAGAAGGCAAAAATATTGATGAAGCTATGGAAATATTATCCCAAGAGGGTTTGAAATCTGAAATAGTTGAAAGAAAATATGATAATGAAGTAGAAAAAGATAATGTAATTAGTCAAAACCCTCAGGCAGGAAAAAAAATCAAGGAAAACCAAACCGTAGGGCTTATAGTCAGTGAAGGTGTGAAATTTATTCCAGCTCCTAATCTACAGGGTAAATCTGAGGCAGAGGCCATAAGTCGCTTGGAGAATTTAGGTTTAGATGTTGGGGAAATAAATTACGAATTTAATGATAAATTTGACAGGGGTATTGTTTATGATCAAAGTCCTAAAGATAATGTTGATGTGAGGGAAGGATCGAAGGTGGATCTGTATATCAGCAAGGGAAAAGAAACCATTGTTGTACCCTCTGTAGTTGGAATGCATTTGGAAGATGCAAAAAAAGCCTTGTCTGCTCAAGGATTAAATGTCGGGGAAATCGATTATAAGGATGATGAAAAATATAAGACCGACTATGTGATACAGCAGAGTCCAGAAGCCAATGGAGAAGTTGCAAAAAATTCTTTTGTAAATATTACATTGAGTAGAGGAAAAACTTCAACAAAAAATATTGAAGTGAACTTAAATGAATATGAAAAGGAAAATGGTGAGCAGGAAAATGATGTTGTCATTACCATTGAATTATTGGATTACCAGGACAATACTTCAAAGGTTGTTTACGAAAAGAAACACGCAATAAAAGAAGGTGTATTGCAAATACCGGTTAAAGGAACAGGCTTTCAAATATATACAGTAAAGATTGATAATCAGAAATTTGCTGAAGGCTTTATCTCATTTTAATAAGGAGTTGAATGAATGGAAAAAGGTGTTATTATTAAAGGGATTGGTGGCTTTTATTATGTCAGAACATCGGTTTCTGAAATCGTAGAAAGCAAAGCAAGGGGAAAGTTCAGAAAAGATAATATAACACCAATGGTGGGGGATTATGTGGAAATCAGCACCGATAAAGAGGGGAAAGGCATTATCGAAACCATATTACCGAGGAAAAATCAGCTAGTCAGACCTCCGGTAGCGAATATTGACCAAGTAATTATTGTCTTTGCCCTTTCTAATCCCAATCCAAACTTACAATTATTAGATCGTTTTTTAATCATGGCCGAACAGCAAGGACTATCCATAGTTATTTGTATAAACAAAGTAGATTTAGAGATGGAAGATATAAAAGAAAAGATAAAAAATATATACGAAAACATAGAATATCCAGTGATATTTACCAGCGTAAAAGATGAAAAAGGGATTGAGGATCTAAAGCACTATTTAAATGATCATATCACTGTGTTTGCCGGTCCCTCAGGAGTGGGGAAATCCTCATTATTAAACAAAATTAATCAAGACTATCAATTGGAAACCGGGAAGGTCAGCAAAAAAATAGGTAGAGGAAGGCATACCACGCGCCATGTAGAATTATTTCATTATGGAGAAAATGGATATGTAGTGGATACCCCTGGCTTTAGCTCCTTGGGGGTAGAAAATATAGAACCAATTGATTTAATGAACTATTTTCCAGAATTTAGGCCTTATTTGGGGCAATGTAAATTTAATTCTTGTCTTCATATGCAAGAACCCAAATGTGCGATTAAAGAAGCTATCGGCCTAAATAAAATTTCTTCCCATCGCTATGAAAGTTATCAATATCTGCTAGAGGAAATAAAAAACATACCAAAATATTGACAAAAAGTATTAAAACAATGAGGGATTTATATGAAGGCTATTGTAATATCCAATGGAGAAGTAAATAATGATAATTTTTATAAGGAATTGTTTCATCAGGAGAACCCCCAATATATTATATGTGCTGATGGAGGGGCAAAACATCTAAGAAGGCTTGGGATTGTTCCTACTACCATTATAGGAGATTTAGACTCTATACCAATGGCGGAATTGGAATTTTATAAAGAAAAATCCATAGAGATTATAAAATATGATATAGAAAAAGATGAAACCGACACTCAACTAGCTATTCAATATGTGATGTCTTTACCCATTAAGGAGGTAATTTTGGTGGGTATGTTAGGCAGTAGGATGGATCATACCCTTGCCAATGTTTATCTTTTAAAATCTTTGCTAGATAAAGGACTTAAAGCCTCTATTGTTAATGAACATAATCGCATATATCTTATGGATAAAAGCATAGAATTAAAAGGAAGAAAAGGAGAGACTCTCTCATTGCTTCCTTTTACAGATAGAGTGGATGGTATTACAACAGAGGGTTTGCATTACAGTTTGAAGGATGCTGTTATGACCAAGGATAATCCCTATGGTATAAGCAATGTTGTAAAAGGTGGAAAGGTTAAAATAACCATTAACAAGGGTATTTTATTGGTTATTTTGGCACAGGATTAATAGATATTGTAACATATTTGAAGGCTTATAATAATATATTATTATAAGCCTTTTATTTTGAAATAGGAAAGTTTATCTTGCTCGTAATAGACCAACCTTTTCTATTTCACAAGAGCGGCCATAGCCGCTTTCTTGTTTGGGGGAGGTATCATAATGTATAAAAGGTGGTAAAATGAGATATTTACACAGGAAATTGCTAGGTCTTGTTTTAAGTATAATTGGATTTATTATATTGATTATTATTTTTCCTACATGGATTTTATATGTTTTATTGTGCATTTGCATATTGATTTTACTGTACCTAATTTTTCTATTCTTTTGTTGGCGCTGCAAATAAGGATGTGATGTGGTGAAGTGGAGAATTTGGTTAAGATATAGAAAACATTTATGTATTCCTATAATAATGATATTTCTAATGGTTATTTTGCTGTTGATATTTCTTCCCCGAAAAGCATGGTTAGTCATAGGGGCCATCGGGTTAATAATTGCTGGCATTAGCATATTAAGGAAATAATTAGGGAATAGGGGGATTGTAATGAGGATTATGTTTATCAAGCTTCCAAAATTCATAAGAAACTTTTTGAAGAAATTCTCTCGATAGATGATGAATAATAAAGAACATAATAACAAGAAAGCGGCTATGGCCGCTCTAGTGATATAAGAAAGATTGACCTTTTGCTAGCAAGACGAATTTTCTTGTATCAAAATAAGAAACGTGCTGTGAATCTAATTTCACACGCACGTTTTTTACTAAATTGCTCTCTCTACTTTGCCGGAACGCAAACATCTAGTGCATACATAAATTCTTCTTGGTGCACCATTTACAATTGCTCTTACTTTTTTCAAATTCGGATTCCAAGCTCTTTTTGTATGTCTAGTGGAGTGGCTAATTTGATTACCTGAAATAGTTCCTTTTTTACAAACGCTACAATGTCTTGCCATGAATTCCACCTCCTTTATCAAAGGTACGATAATTATTATAATATGCATATAAAACAAATATATTGTATCATAATAATTATAGATAGTGCAATAAAAGAGAGAAATTTAATAAATTCTAAAAGAAACATTTGCTCGAATAAAGCTACTGTTGAAGAATACTGTCTAATAGGATAGAATATAAATAATAAAATAATAAATAGAGGAGGTTTCTATTTTGCCTGCAAAAATTAGTAATGAATTAGGAAACATATATATTTCTGAAGATTTACTTGCGAATATTGCCGGACTAGCCGCAATGGAATGCTATGGATTAGTAGGAATGGCATCCAAAAGAGGAAAAGATGGCATAGTCGAATTATTAAAAAGAGAACATCTAAGTAAGGGTGTAAAAGTTGTAGAAAATAATGGTAGGCTAACTATTGACTTATTTGTCATTATTGAATTTGGAATCAAGATATCAGTAGTTGCAGACAATATTATTGATAAGGTAAAATATTCACTGGAACATTTAACAGGATTAAAAGTAGAAAAAGTAAATGTAAACGTAGAAAGTGTCAGAGTTTAATAGTTTGTAAGGAGGTACTTGTGTTGAAAATCAAACATATCGATGGTGCCCTATTGAAAAAGATGATTATATTTGCAGCCAATAATTTAGAAAATAATAAAGACATAGTAAATGATCTAAATGTTTTTCCAGTGCCGGATGGGGATACAGGAACAAATATGTCCTTAACCATACAATTTGCTGCAAAGGAAGTATCCGAAGTAGCCACTAATAGCTTGGAAAAAATTGCAGATGCTGCATCAAGGGGCTCACTTATGGGTGCGAGAGGAAATTCAGGAGTTATCCTTTCTCAGCTTTTCAGAGGATTTGCCAAAGCATGTAAAGACAAGGAAGTTTTAGATATTCATGATTTTAGTATGGCATTAAAATCAGGCTCAGATATGGCTTATAAAGCTGTAATGAAACCAACAGAGGGTACGATTTTAACTGTTGCTAGAGAAAGTGCAAGTTATGCTATGCACAATACTAAAAATTTCAAAACATTGGATGTATTTATAGAAAAAATCATAGAATGGGCCAATATCACCTTAGACAAGACTCCTAATATGTTACCTGTACTGAAAGAAGCTGGAGTCGTTGATGCAGGAGGTAAGGGACTGATATATATTTTTGAAGGTGCTTACAAAGCTTTATTTGGGAATGATTTAGAAGTAGATATAAAGAGTAGCCCTGAAAAGCATGATAAAACTCATGCCCCAGGAAAAAGTCATATATCTACTGCGGATATTCAATTTGCCTACTGTACTGAATTTATTGTATTGAGTAAAAACCCCTCAATTAATTCCTTTAAAACAGAGTTATCACAATTAGGAGATTCTTTATTGGTGGTTGGAGATGAGGAAAGAATAAAAGTTCATGTACATACCAATCATCCTGGAAAAGCCTTAGAATATGCTTTGCAAATGGGTGAAGTAACCAATATAAAAATTGACAATATGAAAGAACAACACAGAAGCCAACTCAATTTAGAAACCCAGAAAGTTGAAAATATTGAGTTAAAAGATTATGCTTTTATAGCTGTTTCTGCAGGAGAAGGAATTGTCAAAGTATTTGAAGACTTAGGAGTTGAGAGTATAATCAAGGGTGGGCAAACAATGAACCCTAGTACCGAAGACTTTTTAATCGAACTTGAGAAATTACAGGCTAAAAATATATTTATATTGCCCAATAATAGTAATATCTTTTTAGCTGCTGATCAAGCAAAACAGATTTCCGATAAAAGTGTTCATGTTCTCCCAACTAGAACTATACCCCAAGGAATAGCTGCATTATTGGCCTTCAACCCAGAACAGTCAGTAGAAGATAATTATAATAGTATGGAAAAAACCATAAATGAAGTAAAAACAGGTCAAATAACCTTTGCCGTTAGGGATACTCAAGTCAATGGAATGGAAATTCATAAAGAGGATATTATTGGTTTATTGGATGGAGATATTGTTGTAGTTGGTAAAGATATTGAGAAAGTTGCTCTACAATTACTTGATAAAATGGTTGAAGAAGAGGATGAGCTAGTAACCATTTTTACAGGTGAAGATGTTTCAAAAGACCAAAGTTCTAATTTGTTAAATAAAATTGAAGAAAGATTTCAAGATATTGATATAGAAAACCTATATGGCGGTCAGCCTTTATATTACTATATTATTTCGGTAGAATAAAAAGAGTATAATATACTCTTTTTTTCTTATAGGATAAGGTGATAAAAATGAACGTTAAAGATTCAATAAAAAATTTAAAGGGAATAGGGCCAAAAAAATATGAGCAATTTAAAAAAATAGGAGTAGAGACTATAGAAGATTTAGTCTATTTTTTCCCAAGAGATTATGAGGATAGACGAAAGATAACCCCCCTATCCCAATGTAAGGATCAAGAATATACTGGTATTGTAGTTAAAATCACTGGAAGAGGTATGGAGGAATTATTAAGGGGAAGAAAATTACGCATTATTAAGATACCCATAGAAGATAAAGGTGTAGTAGGGGAAGCCATATGGTATAATACTTCCTTTATGAAAAACACATTTAAAATAGGTGGCTTATATTATTTATATGGAAAAATAAAAAGAGGATATGGGAAAATTCAGATAATCACTCCAGACTATAAAATCATAGATGATCTATCTTATAAAGGCCAAGGAATTTTGCCAGTATATCCATTATCTACAAGGTTAACCCAGAAAGATATAAGAAAGTTTATGATAGAGGCTATAAGTGCTGTGAAGGGACAATGGGAAGAATACCTACCTATGGATTTAAGAAAAAAGTATAAGCTATGTGAGATAAATTTTGCATTGGAAAATATCCATTTTCCTACAAATTTAAAGAATTATGAGATAGGAAAAAAAAGATTGATTTTTGATGAATTTTTTTTGTTGCAAATGGGATTACATCTTATTAAAGCACAAAACACTAAAAATATCAGTGGAATAACTTTTAATATAGATTCAAGAGTGGAAAAATTTATTGAAGAGCTACCCTTTCAGCTTACGAATGCTCAAAAAAAGGTAATTAAAGAATTAGAGGAAGATCTTTCTACGGGGAAGATTATTAATAGATTAATTCAGGGCGATGTAGGATCAGGGAAAACAATAATTGGGGCTATTGCTCTTCTTATGGCTTATCTAAATGGTTATCAAGGAGTTATGATGGTACCTACAGAAATACTAGCTAAGCAACATTATGAAACCCTCAATAGCTTATTTAAAAAATTTAATATTAAAATAGGCCTATTAATAGGTAGCCTAAAAGCAAAAGACAAAAAAAATATCACTGAAAAAATTCAAAGTGGAGAAATAGATATTGTCATAGGAACCCATGCTCTAATACAGGATAATGTGAAATTTAATAAAATAGGATTAGTAATAACCGATGAACAACATCGTTTTGGGGTTAAACAAAGAGCGTTATTGAATAATAAGGGAGAGAATCCCCATGTACTTGTAATGACAGCGACTCCAATACCTAGAACATTAGCATTCATATTATATGGAGATCTTGATATTTCTATTATTGATGAACTACCTCCAGGACGGAAAAAGGTGGAGACATATCATGTAAATGAAAGGTATGAAACTCGAATATATAACTTTATAAAAAAACAAATAAAGCTAGGAAGACAAGCCTATATTGTATGTCCCTTGGTAGAAGATTCTGAAAGTATAGATGCCCAGTCGGTGATTACCCTAACAGAACATCTTAAAAATAATATTTTTAGAGATGAAAAAATATCCTTACTTCATGGAAAAATGCAAAACCAAGAAAAAGATGTCGTTATGCAGCGGTTTAAGGATGGAGAAATAGACATTTTAATTTCTACCACAGTAATTGAGGTGGGAGTCAATGTACCCAATGCAACCATTATGTTAGTTCATAATGCTGAAAGGTTTGGGTTGGCGCAATTGCATCAATTAAGAGGAAGAATAGGAAGGGGAGAACATCAATCCTATTGTATTCTCATTACAAACCACGAAGGGAAATTAATAGAAGAACGAATGAAAACATTAGTGGGTACAGATGATGGTTTTATCATAGCGGAAAAAGACTTAGCTTTAAGGGGGCCAGGTGAATTCTTAGGTTTGCGTCAACATGGTCTACCTGAGCTGAAGATTGCAAATCTAATAGAAGATGTAGGGATTCTTAAAATGTCTCAGGATGTTTTAAAGGAAATCTTCCAAGAGGGAGAATACTCAGAAATGAGCAAATTTGTATTGGAAAATCTTCAAGAGAAAATTCATAAGATTGCTTTAAATTGAAAAGGAGAGTACTTCCACTATTATGAAGAGTTGTATGTATTTTCTAGACTAATTTTTCATCCTCTGGTTACATTAATATTATACAACCCTTAGGAGGTGAAAAAATGGCGAATCAAAACAATAGTGGAAGAAATAGAGTACTAGTGCCTGAAGCTAGAAAAAGCTTAGATCAATTTAAATTAGAAGTAGCTAATGAATTGGGAATAGCAAATTATGATGGTCAAGATAAAGGCAATTTGTCTTCTAGACAAAATGGCTATGTAGGTGGATATATGGTAAAGAAAATGATTGAGCAAGTTCAAAGAAATATGACAGGAAAATAAATAGAAAGAACAACAAAGGGGTGGTGATGCTGCCCCTTTGTTGTTCTTTCTATTTAGTAAAACTTGTGGTCATAATGTCCCAGAATAGGGCTTTAACCATTAGTCTTTCTTAAGCCTTATCTACTTAGATAACACAAATATTAAAAATACTTTTTAAGTCTAAGGAACTGTGCTACAATAAATATGAGTTTTAGGAGGGAATATATGAGAGTAATTACAGGAAGTGCGAGAGGAACACATTTGTTTACGCCAAAAGGTGATAGAATTAGGCCAACTGCAGATCGTATTAAGGAGGCACTATTTAGTATACTAGGTGGTAGGACCAGAGAGGCAATCTTTGTAGATGGTTTTGCGGGAATTGGTAGTATGGGTATAGAGGCATTAAGCAGAGGGGCGGACAAGTGTTTTTTTATCGATAATCATAAAGAAAGCATTGATATGATTACTAAGAATTTACATAAGACAAATTTGATAGATAAAGCAGAAATTATCCATAAAGATATTCAAAGTGCCATTAAAACAGTAGCTATGCACGTTGAAAAGGTAGATATAATTTTTTTAGATCCTCCCTATCTCAAGGGACTTATTACTTCTTCATTAGAGGCAATTGTAAAAAATAATATTTTACACTCCGATAGTTGGATAATTTTCGAACATGATAAGACAGAAATACACCAAGAGGAAATTAGTGGACTAGTATGCTTTAGACAACAAACCTATGGAAATACTACTCTTTCATTTTACAAAAAAGGAGGAACAACAGAGTGAATATAGGAGTTTATCCTGGGAGCTTTGATCCAGTTACCAATGGTCATTTGGATATTATTGAAAGAGCTGCCAATATTTTTGACAAGGTAATTGTAGCGGTATTAAAAAATCCAAATAAAAATCCATTTTTTTTAGTAGAAGAAAAAATAGAACTATTAAAAAGCACGACACAACATTTCGATAATGTGGAAATTGATACCTTTTCAGGACTATTAATTGACTTTATGAAAGCTAAAAACGCTAAGGTGATTGTAAAGGGTCTAAGAGCTGTTTCGGATTTTGAATATGAATTTCAAATGGCTTTAATGAATAGAAAATTAGCCCCAGATGTGGAAACTGTTTTTATGATGACCAATAGTCAATATTCCTATTTGAGTTCAAGTATTATTAAAGAAGTCTCCAGCTTCAATGGTTGTATAAAAGGATTAGTACCAGAAAGTGTTGAGAAAGCGATTAAAGAGAAATTAAATAGGTAAATTTCATAAAGAAAGGGGGAGTTTATATGCAGATTATGTATTTATTAGATCAATTGGAAGACATCATTGAAAATGGAGCAACTCTTCCATTTTCAAATAAAACATTAGTCAATGTAGAAGAAGTCATTGCCATTATACAGGATATTCGTATTAATTTACCTGATGAGATAAAGCAGTCTCAGTGGATTAAAGAGGAGCGAAAAAAAATATTAGTGGAGGCTCAAAAAGAAGCAGAAACGATTGTAGAGGAAACAGAAAACTATATAAAGAAAATGGTAGATGAAAATGAAATAACAAAAAATGCCTATGAGCTCGCAGAAGAAATTATCCAGAAAGCCCAAGATAATGCAAAGGAAATAAGATTGGGGACTAAGGAATATGCCGACAGCATCCTGCTAAAGGTTCAAAGTCAGCTTCAAGATATTCTTTCAACTATTGATGAAAATAGAAAAGAATTACGAAGATAAAAAAAGCTAAATTTATTTAGCTTTTTTTAATCTTCTTAATTTTGTATTTAAATTTTAGATATACATATATTGAAAATCCCACAAGTATTAAGATTGAAAGTATAGATATGCAGAAATTCAAGCTAAGTAAAAGCTTGTTATACCAAGTCAATTGTGGAAAGTAATGGGCATTATTCCCTAAGAATGTAGGCACAGTTCTTTTCTGAAAGTAAGGGAAGAGACTACGCATTAAATAATAACAAGAAATACCGGAAAAAAGGCCATGAAGTATTTTAGATACCAAATAGGGAAGAACCTTTAAATCTGTTTTACTAATTAAGCTAATGGCTTGGGCATGGATAGAAAGACCACCCCATGCAATAATAAAAGATGTTAATACCCCTTGTAACATGATGGAATCAGTAGTCTGACTAATAATATTGACACCGTTTGTAATTTCTACAAGGCCACTTAACAAACCCTTTATAATCAAACTGGAGGCATTTGCAAAATGAAACAATGGAGATATGGCTAGAGCCAAAAAATCAAGTAGTTTAATGGTTAAGGATAATTCAATAATAACAGAAAAGAGGATAATAAAGCCCCCGATAATTAATAAAGTGTTAATAGAATTTTTTACCGCATCTCCTAGTAACTCACCAAGTTTTCTTCCATCCTCCTTTCTAGCCACGCGAATAGAATCAAAGAGGTTAGAAGTTTTTTTATTGTATGAAGAAAGATTTTTTTTACTTCCATAGTTTCTAAAAATAATGCCTGTAAATATAGAGCCTATATAGTGAGAAAGCATAATCATTATACCTAATGTGGCATCATTAAACATTCCTATAGCCACAGCTCCAATCATAAATAAAGGGCCAGAGGTGCTACATAGGGCAAGAAGACGTTGACCTTCTTCTCTAGAGCACAATCCTTTATCTCTTAACTCAGCGGTAATCTTAGCCCCCATAGGATATCCAGAAGTAATGCTCATAGCGTATGCAAAAGAGCCGACTCCTGGTATGTTAAAAATAGGATACATTATAGGTTCCAAAAGTGCCCCTAAAAAGTGCACTATACCTAAACCAGTTAATATTTCAGTACCAATAAAAAATGGAAGGAGAGCAGGAAATACATTGTTAAACCAAATATCTACCCCTCTCTTGGCTGCGTTGTAAGAGGTATTAGGGAAGCACACCATTAATATTAAGATGATCAAAAAAATAAAAGGAGCGAAAAGTCCCGAATTTTTTTTTCTCATGAGCCACCTCCTAGAATAAATTTTATAAAGTCATTGTAAAATGGTATGATCACATTTAAAAGTACATACTTTTAAAATTTTAATTTGACTATATCCTTATATCTAAATATATTTGAATAAAATGATATTATGCCATATCAAAATTCATATGTTTTTATGTTATAATAATGTGGGTTAAGTATTGTTTACAATAGAATAGGAGGACAAGTAGGTGTCGATTGCTAGTTTTTTCAAGCTGGTAGAAATTCAAACTAAGGTTGCAAGTGTAATTCCTTTATCTTTAGGGACAATCTATGCGGTATATCATTTCCATCATTTTAATTTAAAAAACTTTATTTTCATGCTTGTTTCTTTACTTACTTTTGATATGGCCACTACGGCGATAAATAATTATATAGACTATAAAAAAGCTATTAAAAAAGAAGGGTATGGCTATGAACTACATAATGCCATTGTACGAGATAATTTAAGTGAGTTTTCAGTTTTATTGGCTATATTTATTTTAGTAGGCATTGCTTTAATTTCTGGAATATTTTTATTTTTAAATACCAATGTGGTTATTTTATTATTAGGAGCGATATCTTTTTTCGTGGGGATTTGTTATTCCTTTGGTCCTATACCCATATCCAGAATGCCCTTAGGGGAAATTTTTTCAGGGCTTTTTATGGGCTTTGTCATTCCCTTTATATCTATCTATATACATGTTTTTAATCAAGAGATATTAACGCTCATTTTAAGAGGTCATGTACTCACATTTCATATAGATATAGTAGAAGTATTCTATATATTTCTTGTATCTTTGCCAGCTGTAATAGGTATCGCAAATATAATGTTTGCAAATAATATATGTGATATGGAGGAAGATATACAAAATGCGCGATATACTTTACCTATATACATAGGCAAAGATTTATCCTTAAAACTTTTTGCATTTTCATATGCATTTCTTTATCTTGATATAATATTGTTAGTTGTTCTAAAAGTTGAGTCGATTCTTTCGTTAATCGTCTTGATTACAGCTTTGCCCGTTAGAAAAAATATTCAAACATTTTTGAAAAGACAAGATAAAAAGGATACTTTTATTCTAGCAGTTAAAAATTTTATTTTGATAAATTTCATCAGAGTTATAACCTTGATTGTAGCGAGTATTATAAATCTATAGGAAGATATCTAGTACGAGTTAAATGCAAAGTTATAAATCAAAATCAATTAGCCTAATGGTTTAACATGGGCGAGATAGAATGAAAAAATTTGGAGCGTGTTATGATGAAAAAGATTATAATGACCGGAGGGGGTACTGCAGGGCATGTAACTCCTAACATTGCTTTACTATCTTCATTGAGAAAAGAAGGTTTTAGTGTTTATTATGTAGGCACGAAAGATGGGATAGAAAGGCAGTTGATTGAAAAGGAAAATATTCCTTATTATACTATTAAAGCTGGTAAACTTAGAAGATATCTGGATGTGAAAAATATTACAGATATAGCAAAAATATCTCAAGGGTTTATGCAATCATTGGCTATATTGAACAAATTAAAACCAGATATACTTTTTAGTAAGGGAGGTTTTGTTTCCTCTCCTTTGGTTTGGGCCGCATGGAGTAAAAGAATTCCAGTGGTTCTTCATGAGTCCGATATTACCCCAGGATTAGCCAATAAAATTGCTTTACCTTTTGCAAAAAATATATGCTATTCCTTTCCTGAGACAATAAAATTCCTACCAAAGGATAAAAGTAAACTTACAGGTATTCCTGTTAGAGAAACACTTTTTACAGGGAATGAAGTTTTTGGAAGGAAGCTTTGTTCTTTTCATGATAAAAAACCCATTATTGTTATCATTGGAGGAAGTTTGGGTTCACAAATATTAAACAAAACCATAAGACAATCTCTAGATACTTTATTAGAAAATCATCACATATGTCATATATGTGGGCAAGGAAATATAGAAAAAAATTTAAACAATATTCCAGGCTATAAGCAATTTGAATATATTTCAGATGAACTTCCCCATATATTTGCCATGGCAAATATCGTTGTCTCCCGGGCAGGTGCCACAACATTAAATGAGATATTAGCCTTAAAAAAACCCAATATCCTCATTCCACTATCTAGGCAGGCCAGTAGAGGAGATCAGATACTTAATGCAGAGTCCTATAAAAAACAAGGTTTTAGCTATGTTGTGGAGGAAGAAACCCTAAATGAGGAAACCTTGATTAATGCAATAAATCATGTGAGTAGTAAAGAAAAAGAATATATAGCAAAAATGGAAGCTAGTGCAATGACTAATGCCATAGAAAAGGTGATGGAAGTTATATGCCATAATGTAAAAGATACAGCTAAGTAGGATCAAAAGCATGAAAACAAGATCAACTGTTCTATTTTATAATATAGTCTAATAAATAAGAAGGTTTAGTAAACCTTCTTATTTATTAGACTATAATAGGAGAACAATAAAAGTCCATATTTTGTTGAAAGTACTGATCTTTTGTAAAATGTAGATTATATAAGTTGGTTGCAAGAATATCATAATCCATCATTTTCTTTTGAATAGGGTTTAAAGATCTATAGGATTTTGCAAGATTAGTAATAATAGGTAGGGAACAATTCCTTTTGATTTGGGGTAAAACTTCCATCCCTTTCTTATTAAAACCTAAAACTCGAATATATTGTACTCCATCATTTTTCATAAATAGTTTAAAGTCCTCATCAGTAATCCCTAAAAGCATTTGACATAAAATTCTTTGGATCCTCGTTTGGGTATATCTTTTTGTCTTAATTAAATCAATATATTGATCAATAGAATTAGTCTTTAAAAGCTTTTTAAATCGATTATTTAGTCCTTCAGTGACATCCATAAAATTTTTAAGATCCAGGGCATTACTTTTTGTGATCAGGGATAAAATACTAGGAGATAACGTATTTAATTGTCCAAGAAAATGAGTGTTTAAGGCTTCTTGGATAAGAGAAAAGGTACAGGGAGGCACTAGGTTTTCCAATATTTCAAAAGGATATTCTTTGGTTATTAAAAGATTTCTAATGGCCGTTGCACTAGAAATATCTGTGTTAATATTAGAATCATGATAACCTGAGCCAATTCTTTTAATGCTTCTAGGTTGAATGGAACTTTTAAAACGGTGTAACCACTTAGTATATTCCACTGCTAATATATTATTGGGCTGGCTCAAAATAGAAGATATATTCTTATCTTGATGTCCACTATGGGAGATATACTTTTCTAGAGCTGTCATTCTCGCTTGAGGAAAGGATACACCGGTTTTTAATTGATTTTTCAGTAGAGTTTTAAATAATTCTGGTTCGTGGGCTAAAATCTTAGCTATACTCTCTATGGAATGAAAATTCTCATATTCACTTCCAAATACTAGATGAGTAACAACATTTAATTTTTCTAAACACTGTACAGATCCAAAGGCAAAAAGCTCTGCACTCTGACAACTAAAAACAACGGGTAATTCAATGACAATATCAACCCCGGCATAAAGAGCCATTTTTGTTCTAATCCACTTATTAAATAGTGCAGGTTCGCCTCTTTGTAAAAAATGACCACTCATTATAGCAATAGTATATTCATTTTTAGTGACTTCCCTAGAATGGGACAAATGGTATTGATGCCCATTGTGAAAGGGATTATATTCAACAATTAATCCGGTTATACCCATTAGGAACAACTCCCTTATCCTATTAATTTGTACAATCTATACCAATAGTACAATATTTAATAAAAAAAACAAAGAAAAAGAAGGAATTTTGAAAGAAAAATAGAATTTTTATTAAGTTGTGTTAAAATAGTATTATTAACAATGTATACAAAGGAGGACATACAATGAATGTATTAATTATTAATTGTGGCAGCTCATCATTAAAATATCAATTAATTAATATGACAAATGAGCAAGTACTAGCCAAAGGATTAGGAGAAAGAATAGGAATAGAGGGTTCAGTGTTAACCCATCAACCTGAGGGAAAAGATAAAGTAGTCATACAAAAGCCTATGAAAGATCATAAGGTAGCCTTAGAAATCCTATTGGGAATGTTAGTAGATGAGGAACATGGAGTAATAGACTCAATGGATGAAATTTCTGCAGTAGGGCATAGAGTGGTTCATGCAGGTGAAAAATTTGCCTCATCTGTTCTTATTACAGATGAAGTAATGAATGCGTTAAAAGAGTGTATTGATTTAGCACCTTTACATAATCCACCAAATATTATGGGTGTAGAAGCCTGTCAAGAAATACTACCGAATGTTCCTATGGTAGGGGTATTTGATACAGCCTTTCATCAAAGCATGCCAGAAGAGGCCTATATCTATCCAATACCTTACGAATATTATGATAAATATAAAGTTAGAAAATATGGTTTTCATGGTACCTCTCATAAATTTGTTTCTCAAAGAGCTGCAGAAATATTAGACAAGCCTATTGAAACCCTAAAAATAATTACCTGTCATTTAGGCAATGGTGCCAGTATTGCAGCAATTAAAGATGGAAAATCAATAGAGACTAGTATGGGCTTCACGCCTCTAGAAGGTTTGGCTATGGGGACAAGATCCGGTGATATAGACCCAGCAATAGTAACCTTTTTGATGGAAAAAGAGGGAATGACCAGCCAAGAGGTCAATGATATTTTAAATAAGAAATCTGGTGTTTTGGGTATTTCTGGAGTGAGCAGTGATTTTAGAGATATAGAAGGAGCTGCCGAGGAAGGAAATAAAAGAGCACAATTAGCCTTGGATGTTTTTAATTATAGAGTGAGAACAACTATAGGAGCTTATGCTGCAGCAATGGGTGGTGTAGATGTTATTGTATTCACAGCAGGCCTAGGTGAAAATTCTGCATCAAATAGACAAGAGATTTGTAAAGGCTTAGAATTTTTTGGTGCTGAAATAGATGAAGAAAAAAATAATATTAGAGGAAAAGAAGCTATTGTTTCACAGGAAAATTCTAAAGTGAAAATAATGGTCATCCCCACTAATGAAGAACTTATGATCGCAAGAGATACAAAGAGAATTGTAGGATTAGAATAATATTTAGCTGTAAAGGTTTTATGCTTGACAAACCATCATTAAATTTATATAATAATTCAGGCACAGACTTTGAGGTGAATAAAGTTGATCATCGATTTTTCCAAACTAATTAAGGAAGAAGAAAGACACATTAACTTTAAAGATCAAGTTGAAGTGAAAGAAATTTCCGATAAAAATGAAAACATAATCTTTGTGTCACCGCTAGAAGTTGTTGGTGAGGGTTATTTGGAGGAAGATACCTTAGTTTTGCAAGGAAATGCAGAGAGTAAAGTTGAATTATCCTGTGGAAGATGTTTAGAGAAATTTATATATCCATTGGAATTTTCCTTTGAAGAAAAAATTTCAGTCAGTGATAAATCTTTCTTCATAACAAGTGGTAAGATTGACTTTTCTAGTATATTATGGGAAAATATTATTTTAAATCTTCCTTTACAAGCAATATGTAGTGAAGAATGCAAGGGTATATGTCCTAAATGCGGGAAGAATTTGAATATTGAAAAATGTTATTGTGAAGATGAAGATATTGACCCCCGCCTGGTTTTATTAAAGGACTTATTTGATGAGGAATAAGGAGGTGTAGAGAATGGCAGTGCCAAAAAGAAAAGTATCCAAAGCAAGAAGAGATAAAAGAAGAGCAAATTGGAAATTATCATTACCTGGCTTAAGCACATGTCCAAAATGTGGGGAAGCTAAATTACCCCATAGAGTTTGTAAATCCTGTGGAACATATAAAAAAATGGAAGTTATTGATGTAGAATAATATGAAATGGTGAAAAGATAGTAAATGAAAGTTTGCTATCTTTTTTTATTTTCTTGATTTATAAATTAAATTATAATATACTATTAGCACCTGGTATTATAGTTAAGTGATGATAGAGGTGATATTATTGAAAAGAATGAATAAAGCTGAAAGGCAAAAGCAATTGGTGGCTAGGCTGCAGGAAGATCCTTTTCTAACTGACGAAGAACTCAGTGAAATCTTTGCCATAAGTATTCAAACCATAAGATTGGATAGGCTGGAGTTGGGAATTCCCGAACTGAGAGAGAGAGTCAAAAGTATGGCCGAGAACAGTATAGATAAGGTGAAATCCTTAAAGAAAAGTGAAATTATTGGTGAACTAGTTGAAATGAATTTAGGGAAAAGTGCCATTTCTATTTTTGAAACATTAAATCAACATGCTTTTGAAAAAACTAGGATTGTCAAAGGACATCATATTTATTCCTTAGCTGAATCTTTAGCTATTGCGGTTATTGATGCCCAGGTTGCATTAATAGGTGTAGCTAATATTAAATATAAAAAACCAGTTTATTCTGGACAAAAGTTAGTTGCTCGGGCGGAGGTTATTCGACAAAGAGGAGAAGATAAATATTTTGTATGGGTTAAAATCAGAGTAAAATCAGAAGAAGTTTTTCGCGGGAAATTTATATTAGTATCTTTTTCTGACCAAGAAAGTGAAGGTGAAATACATTGAAAATATATGTTGATGGTATGGGTGGAGATCATGCTCCTTTTGAAATTGTTAAGGGTTGTGTATTAGCTGCTGAAGAATATGATGTTTCTATCACCTTAATCGGGAAACAGGAAGAACTACAAAAAGAATTATGGAAATATCAATATGATAAAAATAAAATTAATATTGTTAATGCCTCAGAAATTATTACCAATGATGATGAGCCTGCTTTGGCCATTAGAAGGAAGAAGGATTCTTCTATGGTAAAAGGCATGGCCTTGGTGAAGGAAAATAATCAATCCGTTTTAATTTCTGCAGGAAATACTGGAGCCTTACTGGCGGGGGGATTGTTGAGAATTGGAAGGATTAAGGGCATATTAAGACCCGCCTTAGCGCCAGTCATTCCCACAAAAATGGGAGTATCCTTATTGATCGATGCGGGAGCAAATGCAGACTGTAAGCCCCAAAATCTACAACAATTTGCTTTAATGGGTTCTATCTATATGAATAAGGTAATAGGGATTGAATTACCCCGGGTAGGTCTTGTAAACATTGGTGCTGAAGCTCAAAAAGGAAATGAACTTACCAAAAACACCTATGAATTATTACAAAATACAAATATAAATTTTATAGGAAATGTAGAAGCTCGGGATATTCCCTATGGAGTAGCCGATGTTCTTGTATGTGATGGCTTTACGGGAAATGTAATTTTAAAGTTGACAGAAGGTTTAGCTACATTTATTTTACATTCTTTGAAAGAAGAGATTTTCAAAAGTGCTCGGGGAAAAATAGGGGGCTATTTTTTAAAACCATCTCTCCAAAGTTTTAAGGATCAATTTGATTATAGTGAACATGGGGGGGCACCATTTTTAGGGGTTAAGGGAGGACTAATAAAAGCCCATGGAAGTTCAGATGCCAATGCAATAAAAAATGCAATTAGACAAGGAATTGTATATTTACAACAGGATGTTGCTACACATATTGAAGAGGAGATAAAAAATTTATACGCAAATAGGGAGGAAGACTAAAGTTATGGGTGCAATCATATCCGGAACAGGTCATTATGTACCAGAAAAAATTCTAACCAATAAAGAATTAGAACAATTAGTGGATACATCAGATGAATGGATAACGACAAGAACTGGTATCAGGGAAAGAAGAATAGCCGGAAAAGGAGAAGCTACATCCCATTTAGCTATACAGGCCGCTAATAGAGCTCTTGAGTCAGCTGGAGTTTCTCCAGAAGAGCTGGATTGTATTATTGTAGCAACGGTTACCCCTGATATGGCCTTCCCCTCTGTAGCTTGTATCGTTCAAGAGCAAATTGGTGCTAGAAATGCGGCAGCCTTTGATATTGAAGCGGCTTGTACGGGATTTATATATGGAATAACCATTGCCAATCAATTTATACAAAATGATTTTTATTCTAAAGTATTAGTTATAGGTGCAGATACTTTATCTAAAATAACCGATTATAGCGATAGAAACACTTGCATATTATTTGGAGATGGTGCAGGGGCAGTGATTGTTGAAAAAAGTGAAGAAAACAGGGGTATCCTATCCGCTAAATTAGGAGCAGATGGCTCAGGAGGAAAATTGCTTCATCAACCTGGTGGTGGATCATTAAATCCTGCAAGTGTTTTTACTATTGAAAATAGTATGCACTATATAAAAATGGAAGGTAACGAGGTTTTTAAATTTGCCACAAGAAAAATGTCATCTAGTGCATTAGAAGTAATAGAAAAGGCTAATTTAACCGTAGAGGATATTGATTTTATTATTCCACACCAGGCCAATATACGAATCATAGAAGCAGCATCTAAACGCTTAAATATTTCTAAGGATAAGATATTTACTAATCTTGATAAATATGGCAATATGTCTGCTGCTTCTATACCTGTAGCTTTGGACGAAGCCGTAAGAAATTCTCATATAAAAAAAGGAGATAATATAATTATTGTTGGTTTTGGTGGTGGACTTACTTGGGGTGCGGCGGCAATACGATGGTAATCAGAGATAATAAAGGAGCGATAAAATGCTAGCAAATAAACTGTGTAGAATGTTGAATATAAGCTATCCAATTATACAAGGGGGCATGGCCTGGGTGGCCACAGCTGAATTAGCAGTAGCCGTTTCTGAGGCAGGAGGTCTAGGTTTAATAGGCGCTGGCAATGCTCCAGCAGAGATTGTAAGAAATGAAATAAAAAAGGCAAAGTCTCTTACCAATAAACCCTTTGGAGTAAATGTTATGTTAATGTCGCCCTTTGCTGATGAAGTGATGGAGGTAATTATAGAGGAGAAGATTGCTGTTGTAACCACTGGTGCAGGAAATCCTGGAAAATTCATTTCGCAATTACATGCCCAAGGGATTAAAGTAATTCCTGTAGTAGCATCAGTGGCCCTTGCAAAAAGAATGGAGAAAAATAATGCCGATGCAGTTATCGTTGAAGGCACTGAAGCTGGTGGTCATATTGGAGAATTAACAACCATGACATTGGTGCCACAGATTGTAGATTCTATAAACATACCTGTAATTGCCGCTGGAGGTATAGGAGACGGTAGAGGTGTAGTAGCGGCTATGGCACTAGGAGCATCAGGAGTGCAAATAGGTACAAGATTTATTTGTGCTACAGAATGTATAGCTCATACCAAATACAAACAGTATGTCATAGATGCAAAGGATAGAGATGCAGTTGTTTCAGGTAGGAGTACTGGGCATCCTGTGAGGGTCCTTAAAAACAAGCTAAGTAAAGAGTTTGATAAATTAGAGAAGCAGGGAGCTACCATTGAAGAAATTCAGGCATTAGGCAGTGGAAAATTAAGAGATGCAGTCATAGATGGAGATATCCAAAATGGTTCAGTAATGGCGGGGCAAATTTCAGGATTGGTTACGAAAGTACAACCGGCCAAGGAAATCATTGATGAAATAATAAAACAATCCCAGGAAATAACTCAAAGATTAAAAATAATGAATAAATCAGAATAATGCAAAGAGCGGAGGAGTATCTATGAAGAAAATCGCTTTTATATTTCCAGGACAGGGTGCACAGTATAGTGGGATGGGAAAAGAACTTGCTTGCCTATATCCTGAGGCTATGGAAGTATTTGATCAGGCTAATGAGGTCCTTAATATAGATATTAAAAAGTTATGCTTTGATGGACCAGAGGAGCAACTAAATATAACAGAAAATACCCAACCTGCTATTTTAACCACAAGTTTAGCTATAGCCGCTATATTAAAGAATCAAGGAATTATTCCTCATATGGTAGCGGGGTTAAGTTTAGGAGAATATGCTGCTTTTTCAACTGCCGATAGTATAGCAATAGAAGAGGTTATTCCATTAGTGCAGAAAAGGGGTAAATTTATGCAGGAAGCTGTGCCTATTGGTGTAGGGGCAATGGCAGCGGTCATGGGTTTAAGTAAAAGCCAGATGATCGAGGTATGTGATTTGGCTGCAGACTATGGCATTGTAGAGGTGGCAAATTTTAACTGTCCAGGGCAAATCGTTATAGCTGGTGAAATCAAGGCAATAAATAAGGCTTGTGAGATAGCCAAGGATATGGGCTCCAAAAGAACAAAAATATTACCTGTAAGCGCTCCATTTCACTCAAGCTTGTTGAGTTCAGCAGGCACTAAATTAAAAAATGAGTTAGATAAAATAAAATTTAAAGAAACTAAAATGCCAGTAATATCTAATGTGGATGCATCTATAATAGGAGATGTTTCGACCATAAAAAATAATCTTATAAAACAAGTAAGTTCTTCTGTGCTTTGGGAAGAAAGCATGAACAAAATGATTGCAGAAGGAATGAATACCTTTATCGAAGTAGGACCAGGCAAGACATTAACTTCTTTTGCAAAAAAAATTAGTAAAGAAATTACCTGTTTAAGAGTAGAAGATGTTAAAACTTTAAAAGAGACATTAAAAGCATTGGAGGGATGGGAAGTTGAGACTGGAAAATAAAACTGCTGTAATATCCGGAGGTTCTCGGGGCATAGGTAGAGCGATTGCCATATATTTAGCTAAACTTGGAGCAAATGTAGCTATAAATTATAATAATAATGATAAAGCTGCCAGCGCCGTTGTCCAAGAGATAGAGTTAATGGGGAGAAAAGCAATCGCC
Organism: Irregularibacter muris; assembly: GCF_024622505.1. NCBI lineage: Bacteria > Bacillati > Bacillota > Clostridia > Eubacteriales > Eubacteriaceae > Irregularibacter > Irregularibacter muris. The sequence continues at coordinate 324,324 of NZ_JANKAS010000002.1, read as the reverse complement.
TTTAAAGCGGATGTAAGTAAAAATGAAGAAGTTCAATTATTTATCGATAAGGTCTTAAAGGAGTATGGAAGCATAGACATCCTAGTGAATAATGCGGGTATTACTAGGGATAATTTGTTGGCAAGAATGAAAGAAAATGATTGGGACGATGTATTAAATACCAATTTAAAGGGCGCTTTTTTAATGACTAAAGCAGTGATACGTGCAATGATGAAAAAAAGAAAAGGAAAAATAATTAATATTTCCTCTATTGTAGGCTCTACAGGAAATGCAGGGCAATCCAATTATTCTGCAGCTAAAGCAGGCCTAATTGGTTTTACAAAATCTATTGCAAAAGAAGTAGCTCCTAGAGGCATACAAGTAAATGCTATTGCACCAGGCTTTATCCAGACTGATATGACAGAGGTATTACCTGAAAATGTAAAAGAGCAACTGTTAAATAATATTCCAGCGAAAAGATTTGGTGATCCAGAGGATATAGCTTCCATGGTAGGTTTTTTAAGTGCAGATCTATCTGACTATATAACTGGGCAAGTAATACATGTAGATGGTGGTATGTATATGTAATAATATTCTTGTATAATTTTATGCATTCATTTAATATAGATGGAGTGAAAGGAGGTGAAGTAGATGCTATTTGATAAGGTAAAAGAAATTGTGATTGATCAATTAGGTGTTGAAGAAGAAGAAGTGGTTTTAAATGCATCATTTATTGATGATTTAGGAGCAGATTCTTTAGACATTGTGGAATTAATAATGGCTTTTGAAGAGGAATTTGATTTAGAAATCCCTGACGAGGAAGCCGAAAAAATTAAAACAGTAAATGATGTAGTGGAATACTTAAAGAACCATCAATAATATAAAGTCCCGATAAAAATCGGGACTTTATAAATAAAACTTACAAATATAATAAAACTTTCATATAGATTTTAAAGCAAACCTTGGGAGGTAAATAGATGAATAAAAGAGTCGTTATAACAGGAATGGGTGTTATCTCACCAATAGGTGCAGGGAAAAATAATTTTTGGGAAGCTTTAAAAAATGGTAGAAGTGGAATAGGACATATCACCAAATTCGATGTAGATTCATATTCCAGCAAATTAGCGGCAGAGGTTAATGATTTTCATGCTAATGATTATATAGAAAAAAAAGAAGCCCGTAGAATGGACCGTTTTACCCAGTTTGCTATTGCGGCAAGTAAAATGGCTATAGATGATGCAGCTATATCCGTAGAAGAAATTGATGCCCAACGAATGGGTGTTATTATTGGCTCAGGTATTGGAGGTTTGGAAACCTTTGAAAACCAATATAAGACTTTAATAGAAAAAGGCCCCAATAGGATAAGCCCCTTTTTTATTCCTATGATGATATCAAATATGGCTGCTGGACAAGTATCTATTTATTTCGGTGCAAAAGGCTTTAATGAAACTGTAGTAACCGCGTGTGCTACGTCTACTAATGCAATAGGAGATGCTTTTAAGGTCATCCAAAGAGGGGACGCTGATATTATGATCGCTGGAGGTAGTGAGGCCGCGATTACACCTTTAGGATTTGCTGGATTTTGCTCTATGAAGGCAATGTCGACTGAAAAAGATCCTTTAAAAGCTAGTCGTCCATTTGATAAAAACAGAGACGGATTTATTATGGGAGAAGGGGCAGGAATCTTGATTCTAGAAGAATTGGAACATGCATTAAAAAGGAAGGCCTGTATTATTGCTGAAGTTGTTGGTTATGGATCAACTGGAGATGCATTTCATATCACATCACCAGCTCCTGATGGAGAGGGTGCTGCACGTTCTATGAAAGCGGCGATAAAAGATGCAAGTATTAAAGAAGAAGAAATCGGATATATTAATGCTCATGGCACTTCTACCTACTACAATGATTTGTATGAAACAAAGGCTATTAAAAATGTTTTTGGCGATTATGCCTATGATCTACCTATTAGTTCCACTAAATCAATGACGGGTCACTTATTAGGCGCCGCAGGAGCGGTAGAGGCTATCGCCTGTGCTTTTGCACTGCAAGAGGGATTTCTTCCCCCAACTATGCATTATGACACCCCTGACCAGGAGTGTGATCTAGATTATATACCCAACAAAGGCAGAATGAAGAACATAAATTATGCCTTATCAAATTCATTGGGTTTTGGTGGACATAACGCTACATTGATATTGAAAAAATATTAGAGAGTAAGATAAGTAAGGTAGAAAAAACCTCTATCTTACTTTTTTGCTTTTTATGGTAAAATATTAAGGAAAGAGAGGTAAGGTGAAATATGGATAATCAGAGTAAATATTTTAAAATAGAAAGAGCAATAGAATATGTTTTTGCAAACAAAGAGCTATTACTTTGTGCCTTAACCCATAGTTCTTATATTAACGAGAACAAAATGGGAAATTATGATCATAATGAAAGACTAGAGTTTTTAGGGGATGCTACATTAGAATTAGTGATCAGCGAATATCTATATATCCATTTTCCCCATCAGCCAGAGGGAGAATTAACCAAAATGAGAGCCAATATTGTATGTACCGATTCCCTAGCAGAAAGTGCTATAAATTTACAATTAGGTAAGATGATGAAGATGGGCAAGGGAGAAATAATGAGTGGAGGGAGAAGTAGAAAATCAATTTTAGCCGACACTATGGAAGCCATTATTGGAGCGGTTTACCTTGATGGAGGTTTGGAAGAAGCCAAAAAATTTATTTTTAATCAATTAAGAACAACGATAAAAGCAGTAGAAAAAGGGAATATGAATCGGGATTATAAGACTTTACTTCAGGAAATAGTACAAAGAAAGAAAGAACAAGTGTTACAATATCATTTAATAAGAGAACAAGGGCCTGACCATAACAAAGTTTTCTGTGTAGAAGTATTGCTTAACGGAAAAATGATTGGAATTGGAGAAGGTCATAATAAAAAAGAGGCAGAACAGGAAGCAGCAAAGCAAGCTTTAAAAATCATTAATAAAGGGAATTAATATTTCCCACTCTGATATTGCCATGGAAATAGCTAAAATATTGGTTTTTTAGTCAACAATCTCCAATAATCGATATGGGACAATTGAATAAAGAAGAAAAAACATATAAAATGTCTTATAAAGAATGGAGACGCTGGTTTAAAGCTGTCTAAAACAACCTATGTCATTGGAGATTTCATATAAAGAGGTGTAAGATGTGTATTTAAAGAAAATAGAGATTTATGGCTTTAAATCCTTTGCCAATAAAGTTGAATTAGAGTTTAAAGATGGGATCACTGCTGTTGTGGGTCCTAATGGTAGTGGCAAAAGCAATATTGCTGATGCGGTTCGATGGGTTCTAGGTGAACAAAGTGTGAAAAGTCTTAGAGGGAGCAAAATGGAAGATGTTATCTTTTCAGGAACCCAAAAACGAAAGCCCTTAGGATATGCTGAAGTATCTTTAGTCATTGACAACCAATCGGGAAAACTCCCCATAGATTATAATGAAGTCAGAATTACTAGAAGAGTTTTCCGTTCCGGGGAAAGTGAATTTTACATAAATAAATCCTCTTGTCGATTAAAGGACATTCATCAACTATTTATGGATACTGGACTAGGGAAAGAAGGTTATTCTATAGTTGGACAGGGAAAAATTGATGAAATATTAAATGCAAGTCTTCAAGATCGACGATATATATTTGAAGAGGCAGCTGGTATTGTAAAATATAAAACTAGAAAAAATGAAGCTGAGAAAAAGTTGGACAAGACTGAACAAAATTTAATAAGAATTGTAGATATTATTAATGAACTGGAACAGCAGGAAGAACCGCTTTTAAGACAATCCCAAAAAGCAAAGGAATATCTAGAAGTTAAGGATAGATTAAAGGAATTAGAGCTATCTATGTTTATTCATAAAATGGACTATTTAAAGGAAAAACAATATGCATTTGAAAAAAATAAATCTGATCAATTATGTCAAATAAAAGATGAAGAAAATAAAATTAAAATAGAGGATAAAAGACATAATGAACTTAGAAATCAATCAAAGCAAATAGATGAACAAATTAATGACAACCAGGAGCATCTTTATCAAATTAAAACCAATATTGAAAAGGGTTTATCCGAAATAAATGTATTGGAAAATAAAATTAAAAATTTAGTTGAAAATAAAACTAGAATAGCAAAGGAAATCATAGACTTACAAGAATATCTTATTAAAAATGAAGAAAAGCAAAGCATTATAGAGTGTGAAATTCAAAACACCCATTCCATGATAGGCAAACAAGCAAACATCCTCAAAGAGGCAAAGAATGAATATGATGAACTTAGAAGAACTTCTAGAGATAAGGAAATAAATATAGAACAAAAAACTCAAGAAAAGTTTAAATTAATGAATACCCTATCTGATTTTAAAAGCAACCTAAATGGTGTACATATTATGAGTAATAATGTAGAAAATCAGATTATACAAATGAATAGACAACTGAATCAGTTAGAAAGCAATTTAAATGAAAAACTTGCAGTTTTAAAAGAACTACAGAATAAGAAGTCTACTAAGGATGAAGAAATAATCTCTATAAAAGAAACAAAGAAGGCTGCAGAAGTGGAGTTAGAACAAATTACAATTAGGTTAGAGAAACTACAATATAAGTTTCAAGCCCTGATAAAACAAATGCAGATCAAGCAATCTAGAATTAAAATATTGACGGATATGGAAAAAGAGTATGACGGATATTATAAAAGTGTAAAAAATCTCATGAAGGAAAAAAAGAAAAATACATCGCTTAATGAAAATATTTATGGTGTAGTTGCTGAGCTCATTAATGTACCGCCACAATATATTCATTCTATAGAAACAGCCCTAGGTTCTGCTTTGCAGCATATTGTTGTTAAAAATGAGTTTGTTGCTCAGCAATGTATTGAAATATTAAATGAAAAACAATGGGGGAGGGCTACTTTTTTGCCCTTAGAAGTTATTAAGGGAGTCAAGATTCAAAAGGAATTAGATATTTTAAAGAAACACGAAGGCTTCGTAGGTGTGGCTTCAGACCTAATCCATTATGATGCTATTTTTTCTCCAATCATTCATCAGTTACTAGGAAGAGTGATCGTAGTTCAGAAGATGAAAGATGGAATTTATCTATCTAGAAAGTTAAATCATAAATTTAAAATAGTCACACTAGAGGGTGAGGTTTTTAATCCTGGGGGTTCTATTGTTGGAGGGAGTAAATACAAAGCCAATACAGGGATATTAAGTAGAGGCAATGAAATTAAAATGGCCCAAAAGGAATTAGAGAAACTAGATCATATTCACAATAGCTTGAATCAGGATATCCAAGATATGGAGAAGAGAAAAAAAGAAATAAATGGTCATATAGATGAACAAGGGGAATTTATTAAGGACATTGAAATAAAAATTATATCTATAGAAAATCGTTATGACCAAATAAGTGCTGAACAGGAAACAATTCAAAATGAAATTAAAAATATATTGGCACAAATAAAAATATTTAAAACAGAAAATAATGAGCTAAAAATCAAAGAAAAGCAAATGGAAAAGAGTATCTTAGAAATAAATCATAAAATTGAAGAAATTAATAATGAAATAAATACATCCCAGGATAACAACCAAGGGGACAAAGAAAAATTAGATGTTTTAAATAACCAAATTACTCAGCTAGAAATCAGTATTGCACAATTAAAACAGCGAAAAATGGATAGCGACAATCAATTATTGCAAACAATAGAGGATATTAAAAAATGCAGGAGTGAAATTACACAAAAAGATTTAGAATCAGGCCATTATAGAGAAGATATTCATCAAAGTCATCAGAAAATAAAAGAATTAAAGGAAGAAATAGATGCTCTAACAAAGCTTAAATTGGATAGGGATTTGCAAATTGAACACCTGATCTCAGATAGAAAAAATTATGATGAGAAGATAGAGAAAATTGAAAGCAGATTAAAAGAGTATAATAAACAATCCATGGTGTCTGCGAATGCTTTGCATAAAATAGAAATTCAGTTGAGTAAAATTGAAATGGAAATGGAGAATCTACAAAATAGAATATCTGAAGAATATCATCTTACCTATGATTTGGCTTTAGGATTTAAAAAGGAAACACACAATGAACCACAGGTTTTAAAAGCAATTGAAGACTGCAAAGATCAAATTAAAAATTTGGGCAATGTAAATATTGATTCTATTGAGGAATATAAAAAAGTTTCCAAAAGACTTTCTTTTCTGAGAAAACAGAGAACAGATCTTCACGAGGCTAAGGAAAGCTTAAATGGTGTAATAAAAGACATTCTTATAAGTATGGAAAAACAATTTATTGAACAATTTGATATTATCAAAGTAAAGTTTAATGAGGTTTTTCAAAAGTTGTTTAAAGGCGGCTATGCTAAGGTTTATCTAGTGGATCCTAGTAATATTTTAACGAGCGGAATAGAAATTGAAGTACAACCTCCTGGTAAAAAACTTCAAAGCTTATCTTTATTATCTGGAGGAGAAAGAGCACTTACAGCCATAGCATTATTATTCGCTATACTAAAAATAAAGCCAACACCTTTTTGCATATTAGATGAGATTGAAGCGGCTTTAGATGATGCAAATGTAAATAGGTATGCAAGTTTCTTAAAGGATTTTTCTCAGGAAACTCAATTTATAGCAGTAACCCATAGAAAGGGAACAATGGAATCAGCGGATATATTATATGGTGTTACTATGGAAGAACAGGGCGTATCAAAACTTATATCTGTTAAATTGACAGATATAGCAAGCTAGAAAGGAGATTATACAATGAAAAAGTTTTTTTCTAAAAACAATTTTAAAAAGAATGAAAAAGAAAAAGAGAAGATAGTAGAAGAAAAAGCAGTAGATGGTGAAGAGATGAAGGAGAAAGAAACCCCTTCAAACTTTTTTACGAGATTAAAAGAGGGGTTATCTAAAACAAAGCAAGGAATTACTGAAAAGGTAGATCAAATTATTAGCCAATACCAAGGGATTGACGAAGAATTATACGAGGAAATCGAAGAAGTGCTTATCACAGCAGATATAGGAATGGAAACCACAATCCAAATAATAGACAATTTAAAGACCCGTGTTCGTAAAAATAAAATAAGTGATCCCCAAGAATTAAGAAGTTTATTAAAAGAAGTGCTATATGAAATTCTTAAAGAGGATGAAGAATTTCCTATTGAAGATCCCTGTGTCATTCTTATTATAGGGGTCAATGGGGTAGGAAAAACTACATCCATTGGAAAACTCGCTGCTCAATATAAGTCCCAAGGCAAGAGCGTCCTATTAGCTGCTGGGGATACATTTAGGGCTGCGGCAGTGGAACAATTAGATATTTGGGCCAATAGGGTAGGCGTAGATATTATTAAACATAAACAGGGTTCAGACCCCGCAGCAGTGATTTACGATGCTATTCAAGCAGCAAAAGCACGAAATACAGATATACTGATATGCGATACGGCGGGAAGACTTCATAATAAAAAGAATTTAATGAATGAATTAGAAAAGATTAATAGAATCATTAGTAAAGAATTTCCAGAAAGTAATCGTCATACTTTTTTAGTATTGGATGCTACAACAGGACAAAATGCCATAAGTCAAGCAAAACTTTTTAGTGAGATATGCGATGTAAATGGGCTCATACTTACCAAATTAGATGGAACATCAAAAGGGGGAGTGATATTGGCTATTAAATCTCAACTAAATATACCCGTCCGATTTGTAGGAGTTGGAGAGGGAGTGAAGGACTTGCAGATTTTTAATGCAGAACAGTTTGTAGATGCACTGTTCTAATAGTCAATTTATCTTTGGATTTAGAGATACTCATTTTTAAAATTATTAGGTTGACAAATAATATAGAATCAATTAAAATACTTCTGTAAAGTAAAAAGCCTTTACAACATAAAAATAGGATGATTTACATGATTGAGTTAGTAAAAATATCTTTACTATATGATTTTTATGGCGAACTTCTAACAGAAAAACAGAAAAAAGTTTTGGATTTATATTATAATCAGGATTTATCTCTAGGAGAAATTGCAGAAGAATTATCTATAACTAGGCAAGCCGTCTACGATAATATAAAAAGGTCAGAAAAATTACTAAATCATTATGAGAAAAAACTTGGATTAGTGGAAAAGTTTTTAAATCAAAAGAAGAAAATTTTAGAAATAAAAGATAAAATCATGGAACATAAAAATAGAAATATAAGCTTTGAAGAGGAAAGTTTAAAGAAGTTTTTAAACAGTATTGAAGATGTATTGAATGATCTACTAATTGATTGATCAGGAGGGTTATAATGGCCTTTGAAGGATTAGCGGAGAAATTACAGGAAACTTTTAAAAAGTTAAAAGGAAAAGGCAAGATAAACGAAAAGGATCTAAAGGAAGCGCTACGAGAAGTTAGATTAGCCCTATTGGAAGCCGATGTAAACTATAAGGTTGTTAAGGATTTTATTGCAAAAATAAAAGAACGAGCAGTAGGGCAGGAAGTTATGGAAAGTTTAACGCCAGGACAACAAGTTATAAAAATTGTCAATGAAGAAATGACCAATCTAATGGGAGGCACCCAAAGTAAAATCATTTTTTCCAGTAAGCCTCCAACAGTAATAATGATGACAGGATTACAAGGAGCAGGTAAGACCACAACCTCAGGGAAATTAGGAGGACTACTAGCCAAACAAGGGAAAAATCCCCTTTTAGTCGCTTGTGATGTCTATAGACCAGCAGCCATTGATCAGCTCCATGTTGTAGGAGAAAGTTTAAATATTCCTGTTTACTCCATGGGCAATCATCATTCCCCTGTGGACATAGCTAAAGCAGGAGTTGAATATGCAAAAGCCAACCAAAAGGATGTCGTCATCATTGATACTGCTGGGCGTTTGCATATTGATGAGGAACTAATGGATGAGTTAAAGAATATAAAGTCTTCTGTGCAGCCTACAGAAATCTTGTTAATTGTAGATGCTATGACTGGACAAGATGCTGTGACAGTAGCGGAAAGTTTCAATGAGCAATTAGGTTTAGATGGTGTAGTGCTTACAAAATTAGATGGGGATACTCGTGGAGGTGCAGCTTTATCCGTTAGAGCGGTTACGGGAAAACCTATAAAGTTTGTGGGAATGGGAGAGAAGCTAACGGACTTGGAACCTTTTTACCCCGATAGAATGGCTTCTAGAATATTGGGCATGGGAGATATTCTCAGTCTTATAGAAAAAGCCCAAAGTAATTTTGATGAAAAAAAAGCAATGGAGTTAGAAAAACGATTAAGAACGCAAGAATTTACTTTTGAGGATTTTTTAGAGCAGTTACAACAAGTTAAAAACATGGGACCCATTGGGGATATCTTGGGGATGGTTCCTGGTATGAATAATAAAAAATTAAAAGGCTTGGAATTTGATGATAATCAACTGGTACAGGCTGAAGCTATTATAAATTCCATGACAAAAATAGAAAGAAACAACCCGAGTATTATTAATGCTAGTAGAAGAAAAAGAATAGCTGCAGGCAGTGGCACTAAAGTTCAAGATGTAAATAAATTGATTAAAAACTTTGAACAAAGTAGGAAACTCATGAAACAATTTACTAATATGGAAAAAGGATCCAAAAAGGGTAGATTTAAATTTCCATTTATGTAATGTAGATATAAATAGTTAAAGGAGGTGAGAAATATGGCAGTGAAAATGAGATTGAGAAGAATGGGAGCTAAAAAAAGACCTTTCTACAGAATTGTTGTTGCAGACTCCCGTGCACCAAGAGATGGAAAATTCATAGAGGAAATAGGATATTATAACCCCATTTCCGAACCAGTTGAAATAAAAATAGATGGTGAAAAAGCACTTAAATGGTTAAACAATGGAGCGCAACCATCTGATACTGTGAAATCCCTATTAAAGAAAAACGGGATTATAAATGGATAATAACAACAATGATTCAGGGAGGATAACCTATGCGTAACTTAGTAGAAGTGATTGTAAAGGCATTAGTTGACCAACCAGAGGCTGTAGTTGTAAATGAAGTACAGGGTGAACAGTCCATAATCCTAGAGTTGAAAGTAGCACCAGAAGATATGGGCAAGGTCATAGGAAAGCAGGGGAGAATAGCCAAAGCTATTCGTACCGTTGTAAAAGCAGCTGCGACAAAAGAAAATAAAAGAGTTATTGTTGAGATTATTTAATAAAAGAGTTAGGCTTTGGCCTAACTTTTTGAATATAATAAAGTTCTTATAAGAATATTAATCCATAAGATAAACATCTTATAAATGTGAAGTTGAAAATAGAGGTGAAAAAGTGGAGGATTTTTTACATGTAGGTAAGATTATAAATGTCCATGGTATAAAGGGAGAAGTGAAAATTTTACCGTTAACGGATGATCCAGAGAGATTTTATTCTCTTAATAAAGTATATATCGAAAAAAAAGATGCACGGTATCCTTTGACAATTTCTAAGGTGCGTATTCATAAGAATCATATTCTAGCCTCGCTTAATGAAATAACCGATCGAAATCAAGCCGAGGAGTTAAAAGGATATTTTATATCTATAGAAAGAAAGGATGCTATAGCCTTAGCAAAAGACCAATATTTCATTAGGGACTTAATAGGAGTAGAAGTTTATTCCCTAACTAATGAAAGAATAGGAACAATCACAGATATACTTCAAACAGGGCCGACAGATATATATGTTATTAAGGGAAACAGTAAGGAAATCTTAGTACCTGCACGGAAAGAAATTTTTAAAGAAATTGATATAGTAGGTAAAATTGCTAGGGCAGATATTCCAAAGGATTTGATGGAATTATGAAAATAGATATTTTGACAATATTCCCGGAAATGTTTAATGATTTTATAGGAACGAGCATTATGAAAAGGGGAATACAAAAGAATATCATTGATATAAATGTTGTCAATATTAGGAACTTTTCAAGGGATAAACATAAAAAAGCAGATGATTATCCCTACGGGGGAGGGCCTGGAATGGTTATGACTCCTCAGCCTATATATGATGCATATCAAAGTATTGAAAAGATAGATATAAAAGCCCCATGTATTTATTTGACTCCCCAAGGGGAGCATTTCAATCAAAATCTAGCGGAGGAATTATCTCAATATCCTCAAGTGATTTTTTTATGTGGACACTATGAAGGGGTAGATCAAAGAATAATAGATAAAATTGTAACCCATGAGGTATCCCTAGGAGATTATGTTCTAACTGGAGGAGAACTACCTGCCATGGTTATAATTGACTGTCTTTCTAGATTATTACCAGGGATGCTAGGAAATGAGAATAGTGCCACTGAGGACTCTATATCCAGTGGGTTGCTTGAATTTCCACAATATACAAGACCTTATGAATTTTTAGATCAAAAGGTGCCTGAGGTATTACTTTCAGGCAATCATGAAGAAATACGGAAATGGCGAAGAGGAGAAGCTCTGTTAAAAACAAAAATGCGTCGACCAGATTTATTTAATAAATTAAATTTAAATAAGGAAGATCGAATATTATTATCAAAGTACAATAAATAGATTAAATTTATTGAATTACTATAATATCTATGATATAATTTCAATGTTATCCCGGGCGGTCCTCTATTCATAGTCGAATAAGAACGTCTAGTAAGGAAGGAGGTACACGAATGAATATCATTAAATCAATAGAACAACAGCAAATAAGAAATGACATTCCAGAATTTAATGCAGGTGACACAGTACGAGTTCATGCGAAAGTTGTGGAAGGCAAAAGAGAGAGAATCCAAGTTTTTGAAGGTATTGTTTTAAAGAGACAAAATGGTGGAATTAGAGAAACCTTTACTGTAAGAAAGATTTCCTATGGTGTAGGTGTTGAAAGAACTTTCCCACTACATTCTCCTAGAATTGATAAGATTGAAGTAACAAGAAAAGGAAAAGTAAGAAGAGCTAAGCTTAACTACTTACGTGATCGTGTAGGAAAAGCTGCAAAAGTTAAAGAGAGAAAATAGGGACTGTTCTACAGTCCCTTCTTATTTTGATATAGGAAAGTTGGTCTTAGTAAAAAGAGACTAAACTTTCCTATTTTACAAATACGGCGTTAGCCGTTTTCTTATTTATATATTAAAATTTGGTTTTTATATGTCCTGTAAAGGGGGAAGAAAAGTGAAAACCAAGTCTGAAAAAAATGAATGGATAGAGTGGCTTAGGACGATCATTATAGCTGGAATTATAGCTATGATTATAAAATCTTTTTTATTTGAGCCTTTTGAGGTGAGGGGAAGTTCAATGTACCCAACTTTGGCAAATAAAGATAGATTAGTTATTAATAAGATAGAATATCTCATCCATGAACCAGATTATGGAGATATCATAGTATTTAAGTATCCTGCTGACCTGAGCCTAAGTTTCATTAAGCGAATTGTCGCAAAAGATGGGGATACAGTTGAAATAAAGAATAATGTTGTATATATTAATGATAAGGAAGTAGTAGAACCCTATATTCCTTCAAATAAAATTGAGAATTTTCCTAAGACAAAGGTTCCCAATAATAGTTATTTCGTGTTAGGGGATAATAGAAATAATAGTCGGGATAGCCGATACAGAGATGTAGGATTCTTAACTAAAGAAAATATTATTGGGAAAGCTATAGTGAAAATCTGGCCATTAAAGGCTATGAAAATTATTGAATAAGAGTAGGTGAAATCTATGAACATACAGTGGTATCCAGGACATATGGCTAAAGCCAAAAGATTAATAAAAGATAACCTTACTTTAGTAGATGTCGTTATTGAGATTATAGATGCAAGGGTACCTATTAGTAGTAGAAACCCAGATGTTGATGAATTAATTGGTAGTAAACCAAAATTAATGGTATTAAATAAAGCTGATTTATCTGATCCAATAATAAACAAGCAATGGCAAACATTTTTGGAGGAGCATAAAGCAGATAATATTTTTATTAATTCCATATCCGGTCAGGGAATAAATCAAGTCCTAAAAAAAATAGAAAAGATAATGCAAGAAAAGCTCGATAGATTAGTGCAAAAAGGAAGGAAAAATAGACCAATACGTTGTATGATTATTGGTATTCCTAATGTGGGGAAATCTACTTTTATTAATAAAGTTGTAGGGAGAGCAAGTGCAAAAACCGGAAATAGACCAGGTGTGACGCAAGGGAAGCAATGGATTAAAATAAGTGAAAAAATAGATTTATTAGATACGCCGGGAATACTTTGGCCTAAATTCGAAGATCCAAAGATAGGTCTTAAGCTAGCTTGGATAGGCTCTATAAAAGATGATATACTAGATCAGGAAGAACTAGCTTTTAATCTAATAAAGTTTTTAACAGAACAGTATCCCAAATTACTAGAGGATAGATATAAAATCCAAATAAAGCATAAAGAGGCTCTAGAGGTTTTTACAGATATCGCTACAAAAAGAGGAAATATAGTAAAGGGTGGAGAACCTGATTATACTAGAACAGCCGAAATGTTGTTAGAGGAATTTCGCAAGGGGAAGATAGGAAAAATTTCCTTAGAAATGCCTGATCCTGTAGAAATATAGAATTTTACTTCATTTGATAAAATAAATATTTAAGGAGAATATTACATTGAAATTTGAATCTATGAGTTTGTCGGAGATTAGAGCCTATATCCAATCCATTCCTTTGGATAATTATTTAAGCTTAATCAGTGTCCTAAGGCATGATAAACGTAAAACTGTTCGACAATTAGCGGAGAAGCTTAACAAAGAACTCCTTGGGTATCATGATGAATTGGCACGTATAGAAAAAATGAAGATGTTTGAGCAAGAATGTTATTCCCAGGGATATGAGCTAGTAGCTGGCATAGATGAGGTGGGAAGAGGGCCTTTGGCAGGGCCAGTGGTAAGTGCAGCCGTAATTTTACCTAAGGATTGTAATATCTTATTTATTAATGATTCTAAGAAGTTGTCTATTAAAAAGAGAGAAAAACTTTATCATCAGATTAAGGAAGAGGCATTGGATATAGGGATTGGAATTGTAGACGCTAATGTAATCGATGAAATTAATATTTATCAAGCAACTAAAGTAAGCATGGCCTTAGCTGTAAAAGACTTAAGAATAAAACCAGATTTTTTACTTATTGATGCCATGAAATGTGATAATATTCCTATTAGTCAATTACCTATTAATAAAGGGGATAGCAAGTCTCTTTCTATAGCGGCTGCTAGTATAATTGCCAAGGTTACTAGAGATGAAATGATGAATGAATATCACAAAGAGCTGCCTTATTATGCCTTTGATAAAAATAAAGGCTATGGTACACTGGAACATAGAGAAGGAATTTCAAAGAGGGGCATTACCAATATACATAGACAAACATTTTTAAAAAACATTATTTAATGGGGCTGAGCCATTTGGCTAGAAATATTGAAGTGGGGATAATTGGAGAAAAAGAAGCCAGGAAATTTTTGAGTAAAAAAGGTTATAAAATTATAGAGCAAAATTTCAGATGTAAACTTGGGGAAATTGACATTATAGCTAAACAGGAGGATACCATAGTATTTGTAGAAGTCAAAACAAGAAAAAATAATCTATTTGGTACACCTGCTCAAGCGGTAAATAAAAGTAAGCAAATGAAAATAATCAAAACTGCATTATATTATTTAAAAATTCATAATGAATTTAGTAAGAATATACGTTTTGACGTAATAGAAGTATGGTTCTCCAATGGAATTGTACAGGATGTGAATATTATTCCTAATGCATTTCTAATGACATAAAATAAGCCTACTAAAAATAGAGTGGAATAATATCGCCACTCTATTTTTTACCCCCAAAATTTTCTATCTAGATTACGGTACTGGATTGCCTCACTGAGATGATAGATATTTATTTTCTCTGATGGTTCTAAATCGGCAATAGTCCTTGCGACTTTTAGTATACGGTGATATGCTCTGGCGCTAAGCTTTAGGTTTTCAAATGCCCTTTGCATTAATTGGTTTTCCTGGGGGCCTAAGCTGCAAAATTTTTCAATGTTCCTAGGATTTAAATGAGAATTAAACAGAACCTTGCTTCCTCTATATCGTTCTAATTGTATTTCTCTAGCCCTATTCACTCTTTTTCTTATGGTTTCAGATGTTTCACTGGAAGAACTTCCTTTTAGATGTTCATATTTTGTAGCCTTAACCTCCACATGTATATCAATCCTGTCCAATAATGGCCCTGATATTTTACTTAAATAATTATTAATTTGTCTTGGAGAACAATTGCATTCCCGTTCATCATCTCCATAATATCCGCAAGGACAGGGATTCATACTAGCTATTAACATAAAATCAGCTGGATAACTAAGCGTGGCATTAATTCTAGAGATGGTTACATTTTTTTCTTCCAAGGGTTGTCTTAAAACTTCAAGAGCGTTTTTTTGGAATTCGGGTAACTCGTCTAAAAATAATACTCCCAAGTGGGAAAGAGAAATCTCACCTGGTTTAGGGATTCTTCCTCCTCCTACGAGTGAAACAGAAGATATCGTATGATGGGGAGATCTAAAAGGTCTTTTAATAATAAGGGGAGTGGAAGGGGGCAAAAGGCCAGCAACACTATATATTTTGGTTATCTGTAGAGATTCTTCTAAGGTCATTGTGGGTAAAATGGTGGGCAATCTTTTGGCAATCATTGTTTTCCCAGAACCCGGTGGTCCTATCATAATTAGATTGTGTCCGCCAGCAGCGGCAACCTCTAATGCCCTCTTTACACTTTCTTGACCTTTTACCTCACTTAGATCCATACCAGGGTCTATAGTTTCATGAAAATAAGAATTGATTTTACAAGGAAAAGGTGAGATAAGCTCTTCTGCCGTAAGATGTTTAATCACCTGGGAGAGATGACTTGCAGGCAATATATTCAATCCTTCTATTAATGAAGCTTCTAAAGCGTTTTCTTCAGGAAGAATGAGGGATTTTATTCCCTTATTATACAAAGCCATGCACATAGAAAGAACACCTTTTATAGGACGTATATCTCCATTTAAAGACAATTCACCTAGAAAGGCTACTTCAGTTACTGAACAGGCTTTAATTTGTTGAGAAGCTAATAAAACACCAATAGCAATAGACAAGTCATAAGATGGTCCTTCTTTTTTTAAATCAGCAGGAGCAAGATTTATTGTAATATGTTTCATTGGATATTCATATCCATTATTCTTAAGAGCAGAATATACTCTTTCTTTAGATTCTTTAACGGCGATATCGGGCAGGCCAACCAGTGAAAAGGATGGCAATCCATTTGATATATCCACCTCTACCTCTACAATTTCCCCATCAATACCTACTAATGCACAACTGTTTATTTTAGCTAACATTTAATAACCTCCGTTATTTATTTCCATATTATTCTATTACGACATAGGAGAACGGCTTTCCTGCATAATTTCAAAAAGTATATAGTAAAAAAAGGTATTTGATTATTAAACATAGAAGTAGATTAAAATTATACTTATAAGGAGAAAAATGATATGGAAAGGAAATGTTTCTGGTTATGGCTTAGTAGGATTCCGAATATAGGAACGAAAAGATTTTTAAGTATATATGAATATTTTCAGAATATAGAGGAAGTTTATTATGCTAATAAGGAAGAACTTTCTATGGTTCCTAATCTAAATAAAGTTGCCATTGATTCAATACTAAACCATAAGAACTTGAAAGATACATTGGAGTATGCAAAAAAATTGGAAAAACAGAAGGTAGATACATTGCTCTTGGAGGATGAGGAATATCCTAAACTATTGAAACAAATATATGATCCTCCACCGGTTTTATACTGCAAGGGTTCTACCGTCATCGATGAAGTAGCAATAAGTATTGTGGGCTCTAGAAAGGCTAGCTATTATGGATTGAAAATGGCTGAAAAATTAGCCTTTGAACTTGCTTCAATGGGAATTACTATTGTTAGTGGAATGGCTCGGGGCATCGATACTTATGCCCATAAAGGTGCATTACAAGCCAAAGGTAAAACTGTTGCTGTTTTAGGTTGTGGGGTTGATGTTATATATCCTGTGGAAAATAAAGAATTAATGCAAGAAATAGAATTAAAAGGATCAGTAATTTCAGAATATCCACTTTCAATACTACCGAAACCAAATTTTTTTCCTGCAAGGAACAGGATAATAAGCGGATTATCCTTAGGTACAATTATTATTGAGGCAGGAGAAAAAAGCGGTTCTTTAATTACTGCTGAATTTGCTTTAGAGCAAGGAAGAGAAGTCTATGCTATCCCTGGAAACATAGATACAACCACAAGTAAAGGAACAAATAACTTAATTAAAGAAGGGGCAAAAGTAGTAACTAAGGTGGAGGATATAATAGAGGATATTTTTCCCTATCTTCATTCAAAGATAGACCTATTATCAAACAGGACCCAAGACCATTCTGCAAAACAATATGAACAAGTAACAGAGGAAGAGAAAATTATACTAATGAAAATCAAAAATGGTTTTAATACTATAGATGATATCATCAGGGAATGTGGATATCCTACATCAACTGTAAATGCCTGTCTTACCATGTTAGAATTAAAAGGAATTATAATAAAATATATTGATGGCTATTATTTAAAATAGCATTATATATTTACTTTTTTCTTATCCTATAGCCATTCTTATTCATAAGAATGGCTATAGGATAAGAAAATAAGGGTTGAAGTTGAGATATAAGAAATTTATAGACATAAGGGAAAGAAGAGATAGAAAAATGATGAATATCAGCTGGCCATTATCCAACGTAAATAATAATTAAATTAAAATACTGATAATTGTTTATTTTGATAATGTTCTATTTTCTGCTATAATGATTATTTGTAAATAATGGAGGTGTAATTATGGCTAAAACTCTAGTAATTGTTGAATCTCCCGCAAAGGCCAAAACCATTGGCAAGTTTTTGGGCAAAGGCTATAAAGTTGAAGCCACTATGGGACATGTTAGAGATTTACCTAAAAGCCAACTGGGTATAGATGTTGAGGAAAACTTTCAGCCAAAATATATTACAATTCGTGGAAAGGGCCCCATAGTAAATAAATTGAAAAAAGAAAGCAATAAAGTAAATCGAGTGTTGTTGGCTACTGACCCTGATCGAGAAGGAGAGGCCATATCTTGGCATTTGGCTAAACAATTAAATATTAACAGTGAAGAAAAATGTAGAATTGAATTTAATGAAATTACAAAAAATGCAGTTAAAAACTCTTTGAAAAATGCCAGAAAAATAAATCAAAATTTGGTGGATTCTCAGCAAGCTCGTAGAACATTAGATAGGCTTGTGGGGTATAAGATTAGTCCTCTACTATGGAAAAAAATTAGAAAAGGTTTAAGTGCTGGTCGTGTTCAGTCAGTAGCTACACGAATAATTGTGGATAGAGAAGAGGAAATAGAGAAATTTATACCAAAAGAATATTGGTCCATAACGGCTTTGTTTAGCAAGATGAATAGTAATAATCCTTTTGAAGGGAAATTCTATGGAAAACAGGGGAAGAAGTTAGAATTAAATAATGAAAAAGAAGTTAAGGATATTTTAAAAGAATTATCCGATCAGCGCTACATTATTAATAAAATAAAAAAAGGAATAAAAAAAAGAAACCCTTCTCTACCTTTTACCACTAGCAGTCTTCAACAAGAAGCTTCAAGAAAATTAAACTTCACCGCTAAAAAAACTATGAGTATCGCTCAGCAACTTTATGAGGGGATAAATATTAAGGGTGAAGGTGATGTAGGATTAATAACTTATATTCGTACCGATTCCCCTAGGATTTCAACAGAAGCCATAGATGAATGTGCGAAATATATTAATAAGGAGTATGGACAAGAGTATTTAGGAAGCAAGAACAAAAAACAAAATAAAGGTAAAAAAGTGCAGGATGCTCATGAAGCCATTCGTCCGACTTCCACATATAGAGTTCCAAATGAAATTAAAGAATCCTTATCAAGGGATCAATATAGGTTATATAAATTGATATGGGATAGGTTTGTAGCGAGTCAAATGAGTCAGGCTATCTACAATACAGTATCGGTTAATATCCAAGCGGGAGAGTACACTTTTACCTCCAGTGGTTCCCAATTAAAATTTCCAGGTTTTATGTCCATATATATAGAGGGTAAGGATGAGGAAACTGAAGAAAAAGAGACCTTATTACCTTCCTTAGAAGAAGGCGAAGAGTTAAAGGTAAACAAACTAATAGATAAGCAACATTTCACCTCACCACCACCAAGATTTACTGAGGCTACATTAGTAAAAACCTTAGAAGAACAAGGGATTGGACGTCCAAGTACATATGCCCCGACCATATCCACCATTTTAACAAGGGGTTACGTGGAAAAAGACGGAAAACAACTGATGCCAACAGATTTGGGAGTTATAGTCACAGATCTAATGAAGGAATATTTTGCGGATATAGTAGATGTAGATTTTACAGTGGATTTAGAGAAACAATTAGATTTAGTAGAAGAAGGACAAGAGGATTGGCGAAAAATTTTAGCAGATTTTTATGATCCCTTTGAAAAAACTTTAAAACATGCTGAGGAAGATATAGGGGAAATAGAAATAAAAGACGAAGAAACAGATGAAATCTGTGATAAATGCGGAAGAAATATGGTTATAAAACATGGAAGATTCGGAAAGTTTTTAGCCTGCCCTGGATTTCCTGATTGTAAAAATACAAAACCAATTTTAGAAAAGACTGGTGCAATATGCCCTAAATGTCAGGGAGATATTGTAGTAAAGAAAAGTAAAAAGAGAAGAATTTTTTATGGGTGTAGCAATTATCCTCAATGTGATTTTATGACTTGGGACCAACCCATTAAAGAGAAATGTCCAGAATGCAGCAATAATTTAGCTAAAAAAGGTAAAGGTAAAAAAGAGACAGTCTATTGCCTAAATGAAAACTGTACCTTTCAACAAGACTAATATAGGATAAATTCATGAGCAGTAAGATATATTGACAATTTTGTTAATATAATGAAAATTAAGACATTTTTATTGATTAACCCTTTAATATATGGTAAAATCTCTAAGGCTATAGTTATTATTTTATGATAAAAATCCCATAGAAGTATTCAAACTGTATAGGATTTTATAGGATAATAAAGCATACTGTCTATATTTTTAAAATACAATGGAGATTTTCCTATTAATAAGTATAAAAATTGAAATAGGAGATAATATAAGGAGGAAAATAAATGCTAACCCTACTTGAAAAAACAAGAAAGATAAATAAAGTTTTACAATTATCAGGTCATCAAGCCATTTCATTTATTGATTTAGGCAAGATACTCAGTGAGGTATTGGATGCCAACGTTTACATTGCTAGTAGAAGAGGAAAACTTTTAGGTTATGCTTTTGCTACTAATTATGAATGTGAAATTAGTGACGAGATGATCAGTGATGGAGACGAAGAAGCTAAATTTCCAAAAGAGTATAATGATACATTATTAAATGTAAGAGAAACAAATGCGAATATGACAGAAGAAAGCCCATTGTGCGTATATAAACATGAAGCTTGTAAATATGATAATCGATATACCACAATTGTACCTATTAACAGTGGAGGAGAGCGTCTGGGAACTTTAGTTTTAGCTCGTTTTAACTATGCCTTTACGGAGGAAGATATCGTTCTAGCTGAATATAGTGCTACAGTAGTTGGAATGGAAATCCTACGATCAAAAAGTGAAGAGTTAGAGGAAGAGGCCCGTAAGAAAGCCATTGTTCAGATGGCTATTGGCACATTATCCTATTCAGAGTTAGAGGCGGTAGAACATATTTTTAAAGAACTAGATGGGAATGAAGGGTTGCTGGTGGCAAGTAAAATTGCCGACCGTGTAGGGATAACTAGATCCGTTATTGTTAATGCCCTCAGAAAGTTTGAAAGTGCAGGCGTAATAGAATCTAGATCATTAGGAATGAAAGGAACATTTATTAAAATATTGAATGACAAATTGATAGATGAGCTTGAAAAGTTGCATAAAAGATAATAAACACCCTTTCGCATGAAATATGTTGAAATTTGTATTGATTAATGTAATGAACTATGTTAAACTTTTTAAAGTGATAAAATCACACACATTTTCTGATTTAAAATGAGGTGCCTGAAACAACTAGGTTCATTTTAAATATGATGAAAATGGCGGAATAACCAAGGAGGTGCACATGAAATGTCATTAATTTCAATGAAACAATTATTAGAAGCAGGTGTACATTTTGGTCATCAAACTAGAAGATGGAACCCCAAAATGGCAGAGTATATCTTTACTGAAAGAAATGGAATTTATATTATCGACCTTCAAAAAACATCTAAAAAAGTTGAACAGGCTTACAACTTTTTAAGAGAGATATCAGAAGAGGGTAAAGATATATTATTTGTAGGAACCAAAAAACAAGCTCAAGAGTCAGTAGAAAGTGAAGCGAAAAGAGCCAATATGTTTTATGTAAATCAAAGATGGCTTGGTGGTACTCTAACAAACTTTAAAACAATCAGTAAGAGTATTGAAAAACTTCATAATCTAGAGAAAATGGAAGAAGACGGTACATTCGATGTTCTTCCTAAAAAAGAAGTTATCAAGTTGAAAGCCGAAAGAGACAAACTGGAAAAGTTTCTAGGTGGAATAAAGAATATGAAGAGGATACCAGGGGCTTTATTTATAGTTGATCCCCGTAAGGAAAGAATAGCTATTGCTGAAGCTAAAAACTTAGGTATTCCAATTGTTGCAATTGTAGATACCAATTGTGATCCAGATGAAGTAGACTATGTAATCCCAGGTAATGATGATGCTATTCGAGCTGTAAAACTTCTTACCGGCAAAATGGCAGATGCTATTCTCGAAGGTAGACAGGGAGAGCAGTTTGAAGATGTTGAAACAGCAGAGACCGAAGAAACAGTAGAAGAAGTACAAGAATAGATTAATTAATGGGAGAAAGCATAAGGGATTGTCCCTTTACTTTCTCCCATATGTTTAAATGTGTGGTAAATAACGAAAATTATTCATTATAAATAAGGAGGTTATTTGGATGGTTACCAGTGCTATGATCAAAGAATTAAGAGAAACTACTGGAGCGGGAATGTTAAATTGTAAAAAGGCTTTAGAAGAAACAAATGGAAATATGGAAAAGGCTATTGAGCTACTAAGAGAAAAGGGATTATCAGCGGCAGCTAAAAAATCAGGCAGAATAGCGGCTGAAGGAATTGTTGAATCTTACATACATCTTGGAGGAAAGATAGGCGTACTTGTAGAAGTGAATTGTGAAACTGATTTTGTGGCTAAAAATGAAGATTTTAAAGCCTTCGTACGTGATATAGCCATGCACATAGCAGCAGCAAATCCACTTTATCTAGAAGCTGAAGAAGTTCCACAAGAAATGATAGAAAAAGAAAAATCCATATTAAAAGCCCAAGCATTAAATGAGGGAAAACCTGAACATATTGTAGACAAAATGATAGAAGGAAGAATGAAAAAGTATTTTAAAGAAATATGCCTTCTTGAACAACCTTTTGTTAAAGATCCTGATAAAGTAGTAGGAGATATGGTAAAAGAACAAATCTCCAAAATAGGGGAAAATGTTAAAATTAGAAGATTTACTAGATACCAGATGGGAGAAGGCTTAGAAAAAAGAGAAGAAAATTTCGCAGACGAAGTTAAAAGACAAATGGCTTAATCCTATAGAAGAATAAAACTGAAAAGGAACACACAAAAGTGTTCCTTTTTTTTGAAAATAGAAGGGTTTTTTATATATTTGTAGAAAAATATATTCAAGGGATTGGAGGAAAATAATGCACAGGCCTAAATATAAAAGAGTTATTTTAAAATTGAGTGGAGAAGCTTTAGCAGGAGATCGGGGATTTGGATTAGATACCGATATAATTGCATCTATTAGTGAATATATTAAAGAGATAAGGGATTTAGGCGTAGAAGTTGCGATTGTTGTAGGTGGAGGTAATATTTGGCGAGGAAGAAGCGGAAAAGGTATGGACCGTACAACTGCTGATCACATGGGCATGCTAGCAACAGTAATTAATGCTTTAGCCCTACAGGATGCTTTAGAAAATTACGACATACCCGTAAGAGTTCAAACAGCAATAGAAATGCGTCAAATAGCAGAACCCTATATTAGAAGAAGGGCAGTGCGTCATCTAGAGAAAGGACGAGTCGTTATATTTGCATCAGGTACCGGTAATCCATTCTTTTCAACAGATACTACTGCAGCTTTAAGAGCCGCAGAAATAGAAGCTGATGTTATTTTGCTGGCTAAAAAAGTTGATGGAGTATATGATAGTGATCCGATAACAAATAATGATGCGAAAAAATTTGATAGCCTAACCTACATTGATGTGTTGCAAAAAGGTTTAAAGGTTATGGATTCTACGGCTACTTCTCTATGTATGGATAACGGTATTCCAATCATTGTATTTGGGCTGCAAGATCCCGAAAACATAAAAAGAGTTGTTTTGGGTGAGGACATTGGCACATATGTAAAGGAGGATAGAAAATGTTAAATCAAGTCAAAAAAGAAGCAACAGAAAAAATGGAAAAAGGTATTGAAAGTCTTAAAAATGAGTTTGGTACATTGCGAGCAGGAAGGGCTAATCCTAGCATTTTAGATAGGATTAGTGTGGAGTATTATGGCACTCCCACGCCATTGAGTCAGCTTTCCAACATTAGTACTCCTGAACCTAGAATGTTGGTTATACAGCCATGGGATGGTAAGATTATAGGAGATATAGAAAAGGCGATTATCAAATCTGATTTAGGTTTAAATCCTAGTAATGATGGGAAAATTATAAGACTAGTCATTCCACAATTAACAGAAGAAAGAAGAAAAGAGTTATCCAAGCTAGTTAGAAAATATGGTGAGGATGCAAAGGTAGCTATTCGAAATATCAGAAGAAGCTCCAATGATGAGCTGAAAAAGGCAGAAAAAGATAGCATAATCTCTGAAGATGATTTAAGAGTAGCCCAAGATGAAATACAAAAAATCACTGATAAATATATAGATAAAGTGGATAATTTAATTGAAATTAAAACCCAGGAGATAATGGAGGTTTAGTAGATGAATATCCAAGATTTCCTTGGATTACCTTTAGAGGTTGGTCAGAATTTTTTTGAGCGACAGGGAAAACAAGTAAAAGTTCTTAAAACAATTCCAAACAATAACTCCAATGTTTCCTTTGATGAGCATTTAAAGGATCCCTATATACTGAGAATAAGGGAAACAGATATTAATTGTATTGAATTATTGATTTCATTTTTTTAGTTCAGCCCCCTTTTACTTAGGGGGGTTTTTATTTCACTAGGAGGTTTTTAACGTCATGTTTTTTTTAAAGAACAAAAAGAGAAAAGATATCCAAAGTCAAGAGCATAA